>CAYPLQ010000051.1:5227-8851 GCA_964411605.1 uncultured archaeon
AAATCTTCAAGCAAGTACAGCAGTAATAGATTCAATCGGACACTGCCTCTTTATAGCTTTCGCAGTACTAGACAACCCAAAAGGCTTAGAAGGAGCTGTTCAAGAAGTTAATGGAGTTCTTGGAGCCGATTTATCAGTTGAAGATATAAACGAAATTGGAATGGATATCCTTAAAACTGAAAGAGAATTTAATAAAAAAGCTGGATTCACAAAAGAAGATGATAGATTACCTGAATTCATGAAAGAAGAAAAATTACCTCCAAAAAACGAAGTCTTCGATGTTCCTGATGAAGAAATAGACAAAGTATTTAAATGAATTAACTAACCAAACCCTAGAAATGAGTTTATCAGTAATATTGTATGGAAAACTACAAAAACACATATCAGATAACAAAAACACCATAAAAATAGATCCAAAGAGATACAACACCATAATTGACGTAATAAATGAACTAGGAATAGATAAAAATGAAATCAGTCATATATTCTTAGATCACTCCTACTCCGACCCAAATAGAAAGATAAAAAAACAAAACAAGAGATTAGCTTTATTTCCAAAAGACATGGCTCTTTTATACAAATGGTACTTTCAAGAAAAAAAATGAATTAACCACCAGAAACCGGCGGAAAAATCGCAACCGTGTCACCCTCACTTAACTCAGCCTCCAATCCCTCATCATCCTTAATGTTTCTATGATTCAAAAAAACATTAACATAATCCTTTAATTTATCTCCATCAAAGAACTCATCCGAAAGAATCGGCCATTCTTCAATGATCTCAATTAAAAGATCATTTATATTACTCCCTTCTTTTATTTCAAAAACAATTTCTGATTCATCAGTTAATTCCCTAAAGTTCGCAAAAAACTTTACCTCTATCTCCATCAATTACTCACCATACTCTTCCAATACATAAAATAGAGTTCCCAGTACGTAAGAATTACCTAAAAAATGTTTTGATGAAAACCATAATTCTGAATTCCCATCAATATTTTTTGTACCAAATCGATTTATCTTCTCTGTCTTCAACCGTGACACCTAATTCATTGAGTTTGTCTCTTATCTTATCAGACAAATCATATTTTCCCTCATCTCTGAGTGATTCTCTAATCTCTAATAAATCAGGCACAATCTGTTTTAAGTTCACTTTTTGGTTTCCTGGCAAAATTCCAAAAATACTTAGAATTTCTTCAAGTTCTTCCTTAATATAACTTAACTCTCCTTCTAAGTAATCATCGTTGTCTAAAGAGTGATTCGCTTTTTTTATGAAATTAAATACCTCGGCCAAGGCTTCTGGAGAATTAAAGTCATTATCCATTTTCTCCTCAAAATCCTTAACCAACTCATCAACTTCTTTCGCTAACTCACCCCGTTGATTCAATTCTTCATTGCCAAGTGCTCTTAATCTATCTAAAAAAGAAATAATTCTTTCCAATTTATTTCTCGCTTCATTGATTTTCTCTTCTGTATAGTTAACAGGAGACCTATAATGTGAGGACAATATCCATAGCCTCAAAACCTCTGGTTTATGTCTATCTAATGCCTCATTGACAGTAATGAAGTTGTTTTTACTCTTAGACATTTTTTCTCCATCAACATTCAACAAACCAGTATGAATCCAGTATTTAACAGGGTCTTCACCATTAAGTGCTTTGCTTTGGGCAATTTCGTTTTCATGATGTGGAAAACTTAATTCAATTGCTCCACCATGGATATCAAATCTCTCTCCTAAATACTTAGTAGACATGACACTACACTCTATGTGCCAACCCGGAAAACCTTCTCCCCAAGGAGAACTCCATTTCATTAATTGGTTTTCATCAGCTTTTTTCCATAAAGCAAAGTCCTCAGGATTCTTCTTCTCACTACCTCCACTTAATTCATCAGTTCCTCTCAAATCATCTATATTTACATTAGACAATTTACCATAATCTTTTAGTTTTCTAACATCAAAATAAACAGATCCATTGGATTCATAAGCAAATCCTTTATCTATCAAATTCTTTACAGCTTCAATCATATCAATTAGGTGTCCTGTAGCGCGAGGCATAATATCAGGTCTTTTAATCCCTAATTCATCAACATCATCTAGATGTTTCCTCATAAAGTACTCAACAATTTCCATTGGATGAGTTTTCTCTTCCTTGGCCTTTTTCTCAACTTTGTCCTCCCCTTCATCTGTTAAATGCCCAACATCAGTTATGTTTTGAACATATTTGACATCATAACCTTTCCATTCAAGGTATCGAACAATCAAATCATACGCAACATAGGTTCTTGCATGACCAAGATGTATATAATCATAGTCTGTTGTTCCACAGACATACATCCTAACTTTGTTATCATTTATTGGCTCAAAATCTTCTAATGAATCACTAACGGTGTTGTATACCTTAAGACCCATTTAATCACCAAAACCTTTATTTCTTCTAGTCAAAATCTAATTCTTCCAAAGCTTTATTTATTACCTTTTTTTTCTCTGACCTACTCAATTCATGACCAAGTTCATTTTTTAATTCAGCATTAAAGGTTGCATCATCCAATAATTCCTCTAAACCTTTATCACCTTCTTTTAATTGCCTTAATTTATCTTTAACAGGAACAATGTCTCTAAGAGAATTCTTTGCTTTCTCCAAATCCTTTTTTTCGTCTTTTTTATTTTTCCAATAATTCATTTCATAAAAAATTTATTTTCTATAATAAAAAAACAGATGTGAATCAATCTCAAATCAAACTCTTTATATAACTAATAATTCTAAAATTTCAGCATGACAAGATAAATATTAGACCGGAAATATTAATTTATTAAATAAGTAAATAATTTTGTCACTGAATAAGGGGCCCATAGCTCAGCCAGGTTAGAGCGCTCGGCTCATAACCGGGTCGTCAAGGGTTCGAATCCCTTTGGGCCCATGTCTTTTCAATCTTCGATTTAATTGCTCTATTTCTCCAGAAAAAGGATTTACTGGGAGTTTGATATACAGCGGATTCATGGCAGTTACTAGGTATTTTGCCGAGTGCCCACTTTTTTCCTAAAAAATCAGGAGTACTTCAAAAGATGCTTGAAGAAATGATTGAGGATTCACCTTACATCCAAGACTGGCTTCATCCCTCATTTTCTTTAACATCTTTCTCAGGCTCTGGTAAGATAGGGGATCTCCGTAGTTGCGGTTGCTTACGTTAACCCATAAATAGTTTTCATCTCTGGGATCTGGATGGTCGTCCAGCCACCAATTAAGGTATGGTTCAGCTATCGGCATCAACACACTCCTGGAGCCAGTTTTTCCGTGAACAACCACGGATATGGCCTTGTCCATATATTCTAGGTGTCCAACCTTTATGTTTAAGAATTCTCCGACTCTGAAACCCCCATCGTATAATACCATCAAAATGGCTTTGTCTCTCGAGTTTTTGCATTCCTTCACCATCTCCTTGACCTCCCGTTTCTCAGGAAGGTTTTTTGGCAGCCTGTATGCGTCTTTTCCAACTGATGTATCAATATCACTCACAATCTCAGGATAGTTCTGGCTTTTCCATGTGTAATTTTCGAGTTCGTCTTTGTGGAGCCATTTGAAGAATTTTTTGAGGGCGAGCAGGTTGTCGTGTTTGGTCCATTCGGTGTAG
>CAYPLQ010000052.1:0-8719 GCA_964411605.1 uncultured archaeon
GATCCTTCAATTTCTTCATCTTTTTCTTCAATAAATCCTCTAAAAAGGTTTTAACTTCTTTAATTTCATCAGGCAACTCAACTTTTTTCCAATTAAGTTTTTTTTCATGAACATAAGGCCTTACAGAAGGATCTTCTTCTGTTCTTACCTCAATATTTTCAAGAAAAAGATTTTCACATACTTTTTTTATTTTAGATTTATCACTACCAGGTGAAGCCGTAATACCTAAAATTAAACTATTATTTACTGTTTTAACGTATTTTTCTGCTATAAAGACATATGAATAATCGCCTACACCTCTATGTGCTTCGTCAAAAGTTAGATGAGAAACATTTTTTAAAGAAAAACGATTAGCTAACAAATCATTTTTAATTACTTGAGGAGTTGCAATGATTAAGTCGGATCTTTTCCATATCTTTTTTCTTTCAGAAGGAGAGATTTCACCAGTTAATATATTAATTAATTTATTATCTATCTTGAGATTATCTTTAAAGAAATCAGAATGTTGTTCAACTAAGGGCTTTGTAGGAGAAAGCATTAAGCATTTTCCTTGTTCTAATCTATTAGCTATTACTAGTAAGGCTATAGCAGTTTTACCCAGTCCTGTTGGTAAAACAACCAAAGAATTGTCTTTTAAGGATTTACCCGCTAACTCTATTTGGTAAAGTCTCTTTTCTATTTTTTCCTCTTGAATACTTGGATGGGAAACATATTCAGTCATTTTTTGTTTCATTAGGCTCCGGAAAGAGAAATGAATTTATAAAATCAAAAATTCTATTAAATATTATTGTTTTTGAGGGGATAATTGAAAGTTAATTTTTGTTTATATCTCTTTAAATTCTGGGATTCTTTTTAACAAAACACCTTCTATGTCCATAGGAAAATCTTTCTTAGCTTTTTTAATAGCTTCTTTTAACTTCCATTCTTCTTCAGCAAATAACTCTATTAAGGTTTCATTTTCTTTAACTTCATTTCCTTCTTTTTTCATAACCTTTAAACCAGCTTTTTGGTCCTTAGGAGCTCCCAGAGTTCTTGCAATTTTTATGATTTTATTAGTGTATAAATTAGTGATATATCCACTGGAAGGAGAAGATAATTTCTTTCTATACTCCCCGATTGATATTTCTTCAGAAGAAATAGATTCATCACCTTTTTGGGCTTTCAGAATTTCTTTGAACTTTTCTAGAGCTTTTCCAGAATCAAGTATTTTTTTTGCTCTTTTTTTTCCTTCTAAAGCCATTAAAGCTTCTTTTGCCTCTAATGCTGGCCCTATGGAATGTCCAATTGTTGTTCCTCCGTAAGTTATTGCACATTCTATATCGATATCTAATCTGTTACCTAACTCAATGAAGTCTCGAGCAAGATGTGAAGCATCCTCCCGGTTCTCAACTTTTGTTCCTCCACCAGTTGGTATATCAATAACCACTTTATCGGACCCTATTGCTTTTTTCTTGGACAGGACACTGGCCAGTAATTGTGGACGTGGATCAAGTGAAAGAGGATGTTCTACTTTCACAAAAATGTCATCGGCTGGAGCAATATTGGTAGCACCTCCCCAAGCAAGAACACCTCCAACTTCGTTTGTTATTTCATATATCTCTGAGGCACTAAATTCAACCTCCGCCAAAACCTCCATTATGTCAGCAGTTCCAGCTGCTCCAGTAATAGCTCTAGAAGAAGTTTTTGGCATCTTTAATCCAGCAGCTACAACAATAGGAACGATTAATAATGAAATTTTGTTTCCTGGAACACCACCAATTGAGTGTTTATCCATAATAGGATATTCATCAAAATGGAGTTGCTCACCAGTTTCAACCATAGCTTCTGTTAGCCACTGCACTTCATCAATACTCATCCCATTAATTTCTAAGGCAGTGACATAGGAAGCTATTTCGGGGTCAGTTAATTTTCCATCAACTACATCCTGGATAAGTTCTTTAATATCTTTTTTCAATAAATTTTGGTTATTTATTTTCTTTTTTATGTATTTTAGTGAGTTAGGTTTCTTAGCTGGAGTTACATCAACTTCTTCATCTTCTTTCAACTCCAATCTCTGAAAAATTTTATTCAAAACACCTATTTCGTCTTCATCTATGAGTGTAGGAGAAACACAGCTTAGCATAGTAAATTTTTCGCCTTTAGCCATAACATTAATTCTGTCCCCACAATTTATTCCAAGTTTATTAGCTGTTTTTTCATTTAAAATAATTTCTTCTCCTCTTAATTTTAAATCAATAGGCTTAAGATTTAATTTCATTGCATTTAACCAATTAATTTACATTCCATTTATTTTTATGGTTAAAGAAAAGATTACATTAAAAAATAGTTTTATTCTTTTGATTGTACCTCTGGTTCTTTTTCAAAGCTAATTATGAAAATACTTATGAGAATAAGAGAAGAAATTGCTAGAAAAGCTATTTTATAATTATAGATATCAATTACATATCCAACAGCAGGAGAAGCAAGAGCTGATATACCCATCCCTAATGCATTTACGACTCCGAACCCACTTCCTGTTATCTCATTGGGTATTTTATCAGAGATATAGGTAACAACAACTGGATAACTAGCAAACATCGTAGATCCAATAATCACTAAAAAGACATTGATTAGAATAAAGGATTCAATATAACTAATTAAGTAAATAAATGGTGAAGAAACTAATAATAAAATCATTATTAGTTTTTTTCTCCTAATTTTGTCTGAAAAGTGTCCAGCCACTGGCATTGAAATTAAAGATATTGCTGGCATAATTGAAAACATTCCACCAGCCAATCCTTCACTGAAACCGATGTTGGTGAGATAACTGGTTAAATAAGTTGTAAAACCCATCCAACTCGAAGCGATTAAAGTAAATATAATTATCAAGGGAAGTAAGGGCCTAACATCATTTATCCAATTAAAACTATTTTCATTAATTACTTCATTTTTTTCTTTACCAAAAAAATAGATTAGAGGTATTGTGGACAAAATAGATACAGAAAAAACCTTAAACCCAATTTCCCAGCCATATAAAGTAACTAATAAACCAGCTGTTAGTGGCCCAATTATGGATCCTGCACTGCTCGCCGTTTCATGAAAACCAATGGCTTTACCTCGTGCATCTCTACTAAACCATTCAGTTATTAGGCCCATTCCAGCAGGATAATAGGTTCCTAGCCCTAAACCCGTTAAAAAAAGCAATGAAACAAGACTTAAGAGGCTTTTTGAAAAAGAAGCCAACATTAACCCAATTGAAGAAAGCAAAATCCCTGGGATAATGACATTTCTTTTTTTAACCATATCAGAAAGATATCCAGAGGGAATTTGCATAACAGAGTAACCAATTATTAAGGCAGCGACTGCGAAACCTATTTGTGAATGAGAGGAACTAAATTGTGTTTTAAGAACAGGTAAAATGGATTTAATCGACATCCTTAAAACAAAAATCATGAACCATAAAGACCATAGCGAAACCAATAGTGGAAGTTTATTTTTGAGTTCACTCATTTTATCACTAAGTTATGCTGGAATAGTGTAAAAAATGAATTAGAAGACAATAAAACTACCTTTCTATTAATTAAAATAACATAGAACTAAATAGCTTTTTCTATACAGAATCTTTTTTTACAACTACCTGAAACCCCCAAGTTTACTAACCCAACTTAAGTAAACAAAATTAGGGAACCTCTTTGTTAAAGCCTTTCAAATCATTTGAAGTTAAGATAAAAATCTTGTTCTTAAGTGAAGAAAGCAAAGAAGTTTTTGTTTAAAAAAGCTAAATAGTTCTTCCATTTACTCTTTTTAAGTCAAATTCTCCTCTTTCTGAAATTGACATCACTGATAGAACACCAGCTAAAGTAGGATCTGAAACCACCAGATCAGCTACATCCATAACGCTGCCAATATTTTTTAGAGAAATAACTTTAACTTCGTCACTAATATCGTCTACCGCTTCTTTTATCTCGCCACCAAGTAAGGCCCCTGCAAGGACAAGGACCTCGGCCCTGTGTAGTTTTTTAACTGCTCTAACAGCTTCAGAGAGATTTTCTTCTCCAACTAATGGTATTGTATCTACGGAAATTTTTTCTCCTCTAATGTTGTGTCTATCTGCCTCACTAATAGCTCCTTTAGCAACCTCCGAAACCTGAGCTCCCCCACCAATTATTATTACTCTTTTACCAAAAGCTTTTGATAAACTAGAAGTTTTATTTACATTTAAAACATATTTTTTGGATTTTAATTCATTAATTATGTCTTTAGAATTAGTTATACCAGTTATTTCAAAATAAACTTTCGAATAACCTTTCTTTTCTCCGTTCTTAATGATATGTTGTTGGGTATAGGATATGTTTCCATTTCTTTCTGCAATAACTTTCGTTATTTTACTTAAAATCCCTGGCTCATCTTTGATAACTACAGACAAAGCAAATTTCATTCTAAATAACCATATTCGATTATTTCAACAAAAAGTTTTTGAAAAAAATTATTTAGGCAATTCCAATTCTGTACTTCCAAGAGATCTAGTTAAATTATATTAAAAAATTCATTTCAATATGCCGTATTTTAAATAATTATATTGTCTAAGTGAATTCACCTAAATCAGTACCTAATTCACAGGCTTCAGGTTTCAATTTAATGAATTCAAGTTCTTTCTCCTTTACTAAGTTTTCAGCTTTTTTAGAAAGAGAAGGACCTATTAAAATAGCTCTTAAGTCATTAAATTTGTTTTTTAGGGAATCAAAGTATCTATCTAATTGACTAACTGCACTTATCCCAATTTTTTTTCTTTTTAATTCTATTATGACTTTTTTATTTTCTTTATCTTCACCAAAAATGTCTATGTAACCTAGATCTATTTCTTTTTCTCTTTCAATTATTTTGAACCCCTCTTCAACAATCCAAGGTTTCTTGGTTATCAGATCCCCCATCTCTTCTTCGCTTCTATTTAGTTCTAATTCTTCTTCATGAACTAAATTAAAAGAGGATAAGGAATAGATTTCCTTAAAAGAGATTTTTAGTTTTTCTTTAGGGTTCTTTCTTTTACTTATTAGACATAATTTTTCTTTCATTAGTTTGGTGGAAATTTTACTGCCTGGTGGTTGCCAATTTATTGGTTCTCTTTTGGTGTTAGTATGGACTAATAAAGCTCCATCTGGTTTTATGAAAACTATTCGATCACCTAAACCTAAGTAACTGGAGGCTCTTCCTTCATAATCAATAACACATTCACCAAAAATCTCTAATAATCTATTTAAGCTTATTGATTTTTTAATTAATTTATTTGATTCCTCAAAAGTTGGTTTCTTAAGATAAATTACTTTTTCATTTTTCATATTTCGGTTAACTCTTTTTTCTTATTTAATAATTAATAAAAAGATCTTTTTTTAACCAAGAAATTTTTTTTGAATAGTTCTTATTTAAGGCATGAATTATTTAACCTGAGCAGTGATTCATTTTCTCGTAAGGGGATAAAGCTATTTTTTTTGAAGAATAAATATTTGAACTGTGATAGAGGAGGTCATTTATTTTGGAAACTGTTAGATATGAGGATGGAAAAGTTGTGATGATTGATCAAACTAAATTACCTAATGAATTATCTTATTTAGAATTAGAAAATTATAAGGAAGTTATAGAAGCTATTAAGGAAATGAAGGTTAGAGGAGCCCCTGCAATAGGTGTAAGTGCTGCTTTTGGTTTACTACTAGCATCTGAAGATGGGGACTATGAAAAATTGAAGAAAGCTGCTAAAGAACTAAAAGAAACTAGGCCAACAGCTGTAAATCTTTTTTGGGCTATTGAAGAAGTAATGGAGTCAGCTAAGAAACAAGGCGATTGGAAGAGGGCGGTGGAAAGAAAAGCTAAGCAAATATTTAGAGAAGATAGGAAAACTAATAAAAAAATAGGTGAATATGGAGCTGATTTACTAGAAGAGGGGGATGTTGTTTTAACTCACTGCAATGCAGGAGCTCTTGCAACTTCCGGTGAATATGGAACTGCATTAGGAGTGATTAAAAGAGCAGTTGAGAAAAATACGGAATTAAGGGTTTTTTGTACTGAGACAAGACCGGTTTTACAGGGCGCAAGGTTAACAGCATATGAATTGGTAGAGGATATTGGAGTGGATGCAACATTGATCTCTGATAACGCAATAGGAACTGTTATGGAAGAATTAGATAAAGTAGTTGTCGGTGCCGATAGAGTTGTTAGAGACGGGGTAGCTAATAAAATAGGAACATATAATATAGCAGTTTTAGCAAACAGACACGATGTAGATTTTTATGTAGCAGCACCTTATTCCACTTTCGATGATAAAAAAACAATTGATGAGATAGACATAGAAGAGAGAAGTGAAGATGAAATAAAAGAAATATGTGGATGCAGAATTGCACCCAAAAACATAAAAGCCTATAACCCTGCTTTTGACACAACGCCAGCAGAATTAATAGATGGAGTAATAACTGAAAAAGGAATAGTAAAATTACCTATTAAAGAGGCATAATAACTTGAAAAAAAACATAAAGAGATTGATAAGTAAACTATATAACTCAGGTGCACACAGCGATGTCCATGAAGTCACTTCTAAGGTACTTAGAAAATTAGGACTTAATGATGAGTGGTCAAATTACGTTGATATTGAAGTAAGGAACATAATAGACCGTGATGCCTTCAAACAAGCAGATCCAAGTGATAGGATCCTTTTCTTACCACATTGCCTAAGAGACGCTGAAAACTGTGAAGGAAAATATGGAGAAAGAGGCTTAGAATGTAATAGATGCGGGAACTGTATGATTCCTGAGATACTGGATAAAGCAGATGAATTAGGATATGGCAACACCTATGTTGTTCCAGGTGGCAGCTTAGTCTACAAAATACTCGAGGAAGAAGACCCAGAAGCCGTGATAGGTGTAGCCTGTTATGATGAATTAGATCAAGCCATCAAGAAAGCTAGTGAAGAATCAATACCATCACAAGGAGTTTTATTAACAAAAACAGGCTGTGTAAACACTGACACAAACAAACATGAGCTTTTCTCAAAACTAAGACTTTAAATCCCAAAAAATTACATAATCTCTTGTATTTCTATCTCTAATGCAACAGATGGATGTTTTAAGTCATATCCAGTTATTACATCAGGATTAACTTCTCCAAAAACACCAATTTCTTTGTTATCTATTAATAAATTTGCTCTACGACCTTTTAAGAATAATTTATCTCTGCTTTTTTCTAAATCATAATTTAAATTAAGTTCATTAAAAATGGACTGAATCAATGATTTAATTTCAGTGAAACCTGCTTCTGTATGTAATGAAACTGCTGCTAGGTGATAACAATCACTAGGTAAGTTATCAGTAGGATGTTCTACTTCTCCGAATTCAAATATCTTCTGCGGCAGATTTCTATGTTTATTTATTTCTAAAATACTAAGAAGAGAAGGGAGTAAAGAAGTTCTAAATATAGTGTGTTCTTCACTTATTGGGTTCTTTATTGGGACATAATCTCTTTCTTTTCTATTAACCTTATAAAATTCTTCTTCTTTATTAGTTAAAGTCAAAGTCATCGCTTCTTGATAACCATGACCTATCATTATTTCTCTTATCTCTTCACCCAATTTTTCTATATCATGTGGCTCACCAATGCCTTGAACATTGGGTACTTCTGGGTCAATGTTCTCGTAGCCATAACCAATAGCTATGTCTTCAATGATATCCCATTTATGTAGGATATCAGAACGATAAGGAGGGATTTTTACTTTAATTTTTCCTTCTTTAACATCTGCATCAAACCTCATTTTTCTTAAAGCACTTATAACTTCTTTTTTAGAAACATATAGGCCTGTTAATTCCTTTACTTCTTTTAAATCAATTTCTTTTGTTTTTGGATCAAGATTAGGGGTTTTTTCTTCAATATTTCCCCTTTTTTTAATAGTATGTATTTTTCCTCCAACTTCATCTAAGGCCGTAACTAAAATATTTAAAGCATCTTCACTTACTTTTTTATCAGTTCCTGTTACATCAATAAAGACATCGGTAGTTGAAGTATCAACTTCAGTTAACGTCCCATTGATGATAGGGGGAAAAGATAGAACTTGGTTATTTGAATCAACAATTATTGGGTATTTAGAGTATTCTTTAATTATTTTGCCAAATTTCTGGCCCTTTTTGTGTTTTCTAAGAATTTCATCAAGGTTCATTTCTTCTTTAAACCCTAATGGAACAAATTCGATTTCTTCAGGATCAACGGCTTTGTAAGTGAAGGGCGAATTTATTTTATCCAAATCATGCAGACCTATGGAAACTTTTTCCCTATCTCTACCAAGACCCCAATGTAGGTGTTCTTGTAAATTCACTATTGAAGTAAGTGATTCTTCATCTAATTCTAAATCAGTAACTACGGCTCCAACAACCTCTGAGCGAATACCAGCAACGCTTCGATCAACAAGAATTTCATTATCAGATTTCCTTAAATCAAATTCTGCTAAACCAGTTTCCTTTTCCAAATAACCTCTCATTGCTCTAGCAATTCCTTCCACACTAAACAAATCTGGTCTGTTAGGAAAAAACTCGATATCAACTTCTTCTCTTTTTTTTCTTTCAATATCTGCGCCTATCATTGGTATTTTTTCCAAAATCACTTCTAGGTCTTCATCAACAAGGTTTTTAAGTCTTTCTTTATTTACTGAGATAACTGGCAAGATGGAAACCTCCTTATCCAATCTATGTCACTTTTAAATAATTCT
>CAYPLQ010000053.1:0-1118 GCA_964411605.1 uncultured archaeon
CTAATGGGTTTTTTATTTTTCCATTTTTTACTAAGAACCTATCTAAAGTACTCTAATAACGTTCTAAACTTGGATCAAAACAAAAATAATCCTCATTAAATCTAACTTTTATTTTGTTGTTAAACTCTTCAAATTCAATTAATTGATCAGAAAAGTAATTTAGGATATAAAAGTACTTTGAATTATTATCTAATATAATTAAACAAATTTTTTCATTTATTTGGCTATTTAATTCATTTAAAAAGGATTTAAATATTTTATATCTTTCTTTTTCATTTAATTCATCATCTGAAAATAAGAAAGAAGAATCAAATGTTATTAAAAACCTAGTTTTTTCATTTATGATGTTTTTAGTTTTTTTATAAACTATATCAAATAATTGATAAGCAGTAAAGCCTCTACAGATCTTAACCCGATCAATTACACTAAAATCCTTTCTTTTACTTTTTCCTTTAAATCATATGGATTAAATGTTTTTGCTGCATCTATTAATAATGCTTCACATTGGTTATCAGAAAGACTTTGAGATAAAAAATGATATATGAATTCATAAGAGAAAGAGCCTCTTAAATAGATTTTTTTTCTTTGTTTAAAAGGAAAAGGGTCTAAATATTTTTTAATGCATTTAAAAACCTTTTTATTCATTTAAAACCCTTTTAAATTTTTTAATTTATTTATAAATATAATCTAAATAATTTATAATTAATATAAGAATTTTAAGCTAAGAACAAAACAAAAAAGCTTATTGAATAATCTAAATATTCATAATACTTTAATTTTCCATAGATAAAATTCAAGATTAGTTGTATAATCAGAATTGATTTAAACATACAAAACCCTCTTTATATACCTAGGGTAATTGGTTCAGTTATTAGAAAAAAAATATTTTGGAAGAGAGTTAAGTGAAAGTAAAAAAAATCTTCCAATTCTATAAAAGTTTATCACTTATTTTTTTTTTTATACCACATAGGCCCTAAAGCTCTATTAAGTCATATTCTCTTTCACCTAATCCTATTTCCTCAGCATATCTTACCTGTATCTCTGGATCAATGTTTTCAGGCAAATTATTTGTTCCGACTAAGTCCAAGCTTGCTTGATCTACTGAAACAATATCATCA
>CAYPLQ010000053.1:1314-8654 GCA_964411605.1 uncultured archaeon
CTATACAAATACCACAGCCAATACATTTATCTTGATCAATCTTAGCTTTGCCTTCCTGGTAAGCAATTGCGTTAGCTGGACATTCTTCAATACAATTACCATATGCTTGACACTCATCTTGGTTAACTTCTAGGTTAAATGCATTATGCATCTCTAATTTTCCACTTTTACTCCCTAATCCCATTCCAATATTCTTTAAGGCCGCACCATATCCTGCAGCCTCATGGCCAGTAAAATGAGCCAGAGAAAACAATGTATCGAATTCCTCTATTCCTTTCCCTATCTTTACTTCATCAAAATTTTTTTGATTTACTTCTATTTTTATCTCCTCTTCACCTTTTTCTCCATCCGCTATCATAATATCGGCAAAATCAAAACCATTTTCTTTAGCTAATTCTTTGTGTTCTGACGCAATTGATCTCGCACCTTTATACAGGACGTTACAATCTATTAAAGAACACATATTTGATTTTTTTCTTAAATAATCGTAAACTACCTTGACTAGTCCAGGATCTAGGTGCGTTGTACTTTTCTTTTCACCAAAATGCATTTTAATGCAGGTTTTATTATCTCCACCTAAAAAATCAGGATATTTTTTCAATAAATCTAAAATCTCTTTTTTTCGAAAGCGATTGTCTTCGTTTTTGATTGATTCCTTAGGTTTATTTAAAAGATAAACATTTGACACATTATCGCCCAAATTTTTATGTTTCTTGATTAAGAAGAAATTAACTGGTTTTATATAGATTAATTATAATAATAATGATAAGGATTGAGTAAAAATCCTTTTTGTAAAGAAAAACAATAGTAATATAATAAAAAATGGGCCCCCATAATGGAAGAAAAAACTGATAATTCAAATAAGAAAAAAATATTGATTGTTGAAGACGACACAGCGGAAAGAGAATTATACGAAGAGATGCTTAAAGAAGAATATGACACTATTAAAGCTAAAAATGGGGAAAAAGCCCTTGAAAAAATTTCTCCAGAAATCGATTTAATTATACTTGATAGAAAAATGCCGGGACTCAGTGGAGATCAAGTTCTTAAAAGAATCAGAAAAGCCGATAAAAAAGACATACAGGGTATTCCAACAATAATGTTAACCGCTCTTGACGCTGACTTAGATATAATAAATATGGAATTCAATGATTATTTAAATAAACCAGTTTCACCTAAAGAATTAAGACAAAAAATTAAAGAAACACTATCAATAAATAATTACAGCAAAAATTTAAACAAATATTATTCACTAATTAATAAAAAAACTGTTTTACAGAACTCTTTATCCGAAGAAGAACTTTCTAAAAATAAAGAATACCAGGAACTAGAAGATGATATCAAAAAACAGAGAAAAAATATTAATGAAGAAATAACTCAAATCATGGAAAAAATTCCTATTGATAAAACAGATGAATTCAAGAAACTTTTAAGAAACATTGTAGAATAAAAAATCTCAAGTAAAATAATTTATTATTTATATAAAATAAGTCAAAAAAAAACCAATATATTATCTAAAAGCGCTAATTAATTCAAATAGTTTCTTCCTCTGAGGCCTATCTATTCTTTATTGCAATTAAAAATCAAATCAATTAAATTACTTAACTACAGATAAGTCCTATAGTTTGACAAAAAGGTTTTCTCATCCAATCAAAAAGATTAGTCGTGTCGACCTATCTCCTCCCAATCAGTTACTTCATTCCTCGTATCACAATGCACACAATTTATTCCTATTTGTTTTTCATCCCTATACTCGTAATCTCTTAGTGCCATATGTTTTTCTTCTCCACATTTTGGGCATTCTAATGCTAAAATAGTTGCCACAAAAAACCACCTTCTCCTGTTTTATGTAATTATTCCAGAAACAAATTGCCAATATGTTAAAGCCACTGTTAAAACTATCGCTACTAATGCCACCAAAGTCACTGCACCTGCCTTCAACAAATCACGACTTGAAAAATATCCAGTAGAATAAGCAATAGCAGCCGATGGAGTTGATATAACTAACAACAATGCTCCACCCCCTGAAAGAGCAATTGAAAAAGCTGTTATTACACTGTTTAACCCAGCATTAGCTGCAATCTCTAAACCGATAGGTAATAAAACAGCTACAGCTGCTGTATTACTCATCGAATTTGTTAAAATGAAACCAGTTACAATTAACAAAGCCATCAAAAGTATCTCATTTCCTCCTGACAATGTTGCTATATTCATAGCAATCCAGTTGGCTGCTCCTGTCTTAGTGAGACTTACACCCAGTGTTATAGCTCCTCCATACAACAAAATAATTCCCCAAGGAACTTTCTCTTCAACATCGTCCCAATCCATTAAGTCAAAGAAAAATAACGAAACAGCCCCCATCAAAGAAATTATCGCTACTCCAAGCGTCATAGAAAAAACCATCCATAAAACCACAGTTATAGAAAAAATAATTGCCGTCAAAATTTCTCCTCTTGACACAGATCCAAGCTCTTCGACCTCTCTATCCAATTCCTTCCTAACATCCACCATATCAGATTTATTTATTTCAGGAGGAAATAACCTAGTAACAATAAACCAAACAACCGGAAGAGAAATTAAAACAACAGGAATCGTCATAATTGACCAATCAAGAAAACCAATATTTATTCCTCTCTGAGACAAGACCCCTATAGTCAAAGGATTTCTTGCTCCTCCTAAAAGTGTGCCCCAGCTACCAATTGAAGTCCCAAAAGTTAAAGCAAGAGCTGCGACAATTCCAAAATTACTTTTCTTAGGAGTCAATTCTAAAGTCCTCAAAACATTTACAACTATTGGAAACATCAAAGCCGCTACAGCGTGCTCAGGCATTAAGAAAGATAAACACCCTCCAACAAAAAACAAACCAAATAAAAATCTTTTTGGTTTATATCCAAATAGATCCAACAACCTCAAAGCTATTCTTTTATGTAAACCATATTTTTCAATAGAAGCTGCTAATATAAATGCACCTAAAAGAAAAAATACAGCAGAATTACCAAATTCCGAAAAAACTTTGCTTGAAGTAATTATACCAAACAAAGGAGGTAAGATCATGATTAAAAGACTAGTAACTTCAACAGGTATAGGTTCCGTCGCCCAAAAAAAGGCAGCAAAAACAAGAAGACCTATCATCAATTGCCCGTTCTTAGATAAACTACCAACAACAGGTAAAAAATATGAAAGTAATAATATCAATGCACCAATTACAAACTTTGCTACATCACTTCTCTTTATTCGACGAATGTCCGAAACTTCTTCTATCATAGATAAACACCTCAATTGACAACCAAAATTTTTTTTAAGTTACCTAACCAATGCAACAACTAAGAATAATGCAATAAAATGTTATAGTTAACAACTAATTAGATTTATGGCAAGATACAAATGTTCAGTAAGATATTAATACCAGTTTCCTCAGAAGGGTTCTCAGAAAAAGCTATAAAAAAAGCAGCAAAACTAGCCTCATTTTCGAACGGAAAAATAATTATATTATACATAATTGAGGAAAAAATGCTTGATGAAGTCGGAGAAGTTTCAAATTACGCCATGACCGAGAAAAGTAAAAAAGAACTCAGAGAAAACATAATAGAGGAAAGAGAAAAAGTAGCCGAAGACATAATCATCGACAAAATTGAAAAAATTATCTCAAACAAAAATGTAGATCTTGAGATCGAGCCAATAGAAATTGGAGAATTCAGTGATTCAATTTCAAATTTCCTAAAAGGTGGAGAAGTAGATCTAATATTTATTGGATTCGAACAAAGAAAATTCCTAAAGTATAGAGTAATCAAAAGAAGTGACCAACCTCTATGGTTATATAAAAAAGAAAAAGACATGAAGCCCGTCGTAGTCGCTTCTAATTTAACAATAAATAATATCGCCATAGAATCTATTTTTGATTTAGCTAACAAATTTAATCTCTCTAAATTAAACTTAAAGTATGCTATTGATTATAGCTCCGAAAAAAATTACGAAAAAACAGAAAAAGGAATAGAAGAAAAAAGAAAAAGTAGAAAAAAACTAGATGAGAATGCTAAAGAATTTATACAAGAATTTAAAGAAAAATGTGAAGAAAAAAACATCAAACCTGATGTAGAAATCGTAAAAGATAATATGGAGAACGTAGCTATTAAAGGAGCTAAAAAACATAACGCCGATTTGATAATAATAGGAGATATCATGAAAAAAGATAGATTAACCCTAAAAGAAAATATAGACAAAAAAATTGTTGAAAAAGCACCTTGTTCCGTTCTTCTCGCTAGATGATTTAAAAAATAGTTTCACATCTCTCTACCTTCTTTTCTTAAAAAAACAAAACCAATATTAAATCAAAAAACAAAATAGAAAACCCACTAACTTTTAGCTTGGTAAAAAATATGGCAACAACTCAAAAACCTATTGAACAAGAAATGGAAAAATTTCTTACAAGGTACTACAAAGAACAAGTCATGGAATTAGCCAGATCTTATCCTCAAAAAAAATCCATAGAAATAGAATTTAATGATTTAGAAAAATTTGATCCTGAAATAGCGGAAAAACTACTACATCAACCCGATGAAACAGTAAAAGCTTCAAAGGAAGCAATAAAAAACATAGATTTACCTGTCGACAAAAAATTAAAAGAAGTCCACGTAAGGTTCATAGAGCTTCCAAACAGCGAAAAGGTTTTAGCAAGAAACATAAGAAGTACACATATTGGAAAATTCATTTCTATCGAAGGTATAATTAGAAAAGCAACAGAAGTTAGGCCAAAATTAACTAACGCACACTTTGAATGCGTTAGATGTGGAAAAGAACAAAAGATAAATCAAGAAGGAAGTGAATACACAGAACCATATGAATGTAGTGGTTGTGAGAGAAAAGGGCCTTTTGATTTAAATGAAGAAAAATCAGAATTTACTGATTCACAAAAAATACAGATTCAAGAAGTACCAGAAAAACTCAGAGGAGGAGAACAACCTCAAGATATCAATGTAAGGGTTGAAGATGATATAACAGGTACAGCTGTTCCTGGTAACCGCATTATATTAAATGGGGTACTAAGATCCTATCAAAAAACGAATACCAAAGGTAAAACAAATTTATTTGATGTATATCTGGATTGCAATTCTATAGAGGTTAAGGAACAAGAGTTTAGAGAAATTGAAATATTGGAAGAAGAAAAAGAGAAAATAATTGATCTTTCACAAAATCCTGAAATCTACAAAAAGATTAAGGATTCAATTGCTCCTACCATTTATGGTTACGACAAAGTAAAGGAAGCAATGGCACTCCAGTTATTTTCAGGGGTACCTAAAAAACTACCTGATGGTTCTAGAATAAGAGGAGATATACATACACTTCTTGTTGGTGACCCAGGTATTGGGAAATGTGTTTCCCCAGGAACTGACATAAAAATAAAAAATCAAGGGGAAACGAAAATTAAGGAATTTGTGGAAAAATTCTTAGATGATCCTAAAAAAATCGAAGACGGTTTCTATCAAGATATAAAAAACAAAAACATAGAAGTCCCATCAATGAATTTTTCGGGAAAAAAAGAACATAAAAAAGTAACTAAAGTGTGGAAAAGAGAAAGCCCGGATTATATGTACCAAATTCAAACTAAAAAAGGAAAAAAACTCGAAATAACTCCTTCACATCCTTTGTTTGTATTCCAAAACAATGAGGTTGTTACAAAAAAAGGAGAAAAATTAAGAAAAGGAGATTTCATTGCTTCATTGGGAGAAACTAAAAATGATTCGAAATCAAATTTAGAGCTCAAAGAAACTATTTTTTGGGAAGAAATCTCTCATATCGAAAAGAAAATTCCTAGATATGATTGGGTTTATGATTTAGAGGTAGAAGAAACACATAATTATGTAACAAACAATTTATTCTCACATAATTCACAGATTCTTCGTTATGTATCGAATTTAGCTCCTCGAGGTGTTTATGCCTCTGGTAAAAGTTCTACGTCAGCTGGTCTTTGTGTTTCTCCCGAAACAATTGTCCCTACAAACAATGGATCGATCAAAATTAAGAAATTCGTTGAAAAAAAATTAAAAAATCCTGTAGAAGTGGAACCTGGTTTTTATAAAGAGGATATCGAAACTGAAATATCTCTTCTCGCCTTAGATAATAATAAATCGTTAAAAGAAACAGATCTAAAATCTCTATGGAAAATTGAAGCTCCAAAAAAAGTTCTTAGAGTTACCACAAAATCAGGAAAAAAAATAGAGATTACACCAAGCACAGCATTAGCAGTTCTAGATAAAAACAAAATAAATTGGAAAAAAGCTATAAATCTATCTGAAGGAGAACAAATAGCTGTAAAAGAAAAAATCAATGAATCTAAAGAAACAGAATCAAAGTTAGAAAAAATTAATAAAGAGAAGATAAAGAATTTGGAACTTAAAAAACCTGATTATGACTTTGTGTATGATGTTACAGTCGAGGACCACAATTTTTTAGCAAACGATGTGATAGTCCATAATACTGCAGCAGCTGTTCGTGATGAATTTGGAGACGGTAAATGGACTCTTGAAGCTGGTGCTTTAGTTTTAGCGGATAAAGGAATAGCTACAATTGATGAAATTGATAAAATGGACAGTAAAGATCGTAGCGCTTTGCATGAAGCAATGGAGCAACAATCAATTAGTATAGCAAAAGCAGGTATTACTGCAACTCTACAGAGCCGTTGTGCTCTATTAGGAGCTGCAAACCCAACATATGGTCGTTTTGACGAATACGAACCTGTTGCTGAACAAATTGATCTTGAACCCACTTTGTTATCAAGATTCGATTTGATATTCACAATCCAAGATGAACCCGATAAGGATAAGGACAGTAGAGTCGCCAGCCACATAATTACCTCTCACGAAGCAGGAGAAAAATCCAAAAGAGGTGAAGACAAAGAAAGTGAAGATATAGAACCTGATATTGGGCCTGATATGTTGAGGAAATACATAGCTTTCTCTAAAAAAATCACCCCTGTTTTGACTCCTGAATCAAAAGAAAAACTAAAAGACTTTTACCTCGATCTCCGGGTCGCAGGAGAAGAAGAAGGTTCTCCCGTTCCTGTTACAGCAAGACAATTGGAAGCATTAATTCGATTAGCTGAAGCTAGTGCTAGAACAAGATTAAGTGAAAAAGTTGAGTCAAAAGACGCTGATAGAGCAATTAAAATAGTGAAGGGTAGTCTTGAGGAAGTAGGAATTGATCCCGAAACAGGTGAATTCGATATTGATGTACTTGCAACTGGAACCAGTAAAAGTCAAAGAGAAAAAATTAGGACAATTAAAAAAATAATTGATGAGTTAGATCAGGGTGGAGAAGGAGCTGACAAACAAGAAGTCATTGAA
>CAYPLQ010000054.1:0-7529 GCA_964411605.1 uncultured archaeon
TAATAGTAAAAGATATTTCTTCAAAAACCCTATTAAAGTAAAGCATTATTTTTTAATGATTATGAAAAAAAGAAACTTTGGATCTAAAATATTTGGATTAATATTTGCAGGGTTTTTGTCACTGAACATTTACTCAATACTCAATATGTATTTCTCAAATACTCCACCAGTACAGGGATATGCTTATCTTTTTCCGATATCTCAGTTTTCAAAAGCCTTGGCTTCCCTTATGACAATTATTTTTGTTTTAGCCTATGTGTTTGAACCTAATTTTTTGGCAAAAAAAATAAATAATTTCTCTAAAGCTGATTTCAAAAATGGGCTTCATGGTTTGCTTTACATAGCCCTATGCGGTTCTTTTTGGTTAATATTTGGTTTCTCTGTAGCTAGTGGATTACAGGCATTTGAAATTAGATTTATTTTGGATAAAACTATTTCATTTTCAAACATAGATCAAATTTCTGTTGTTTTTAATCAATTATTTCTTGCAATTCCCTTTGTAGTTGTTCCTTTAGGTTATGTAGGCGTAGTTGATTCTAGAAAAATCAGGGATGTATTTAATTTCAAGAAAAAAAATTGGTTACATAATTTAATCTTAGGAATAGGCACTGGTCTATTGATTTTATTTGCCGTAGCTATCGTAAATTATTCTCTCTCAATCTTATTAGGACTTGAAACAGAAAACATGGCTTTGAACCAAATTGCCCAACTCGGACCCTATTATGCATTATTTATTTCGTTAACAGCTGGTATATCAGAAGAAATATTTTTTAGAGGATTTCTACAAAAAAAAATTGGTTTAATATCAGCTTCTTTTCTCTTTGCTATAACTCATGCGGGCTATGGGATTTTAATCCAAATAACTGGGCCCCTTGTTTTTGGATTAATTATTGGTTATGTCTACGAAAAAACAAATAATTTAATAACTCCAATAACAGCTCACACATGCTTAAATCTAATAGTTTTATTGGTTTCCATTTACTTCCCTATCCCTTAATTCAATATCCGCACCAAGATCTTGGAGATCTCCAAAAAAATTGGGATAAGAAACAGTAACTGCCTCAGCATCACTTAACTCAGAAGAACCTTTTGCAGCTAAAGCCGCAACAGTCAGAGCCATAACTACTCTATGATCTCCATGACTATCTAATTTTGCTCCTTCAGGATCTGAATCCTCTATAACAAAATTATCATTAATTAACTTTGTTTTAATACCCATCTTTTTTAACTCTTTCTTCATAACTGAAACTCTATCTGTTTCTTTATACCTAATATGAGAAATGTTTTTTAAAACTACTTTTTCCTGTACAAATGATCCTAATACTGCTAAAATAGGGAATAAATCAGGATTGTTTCCTAAATCAACCTCAAACCCTATTCTATCAGCTGGAGTTACCTTTATTTCATCCTCACTTTTTCTATTAACTTTAGCTCCGAATTTATCTAAAATATTTAATATTTCTGCGTCACCTTGAATTGGGTTTTCTCTGAGATTTTTAACTATAATGCCTTCTCCTAGTAAGGAACCTAAGACCAAGATATTAGATGCAGAAGAATAATCACCTGGAACTGTGTAATCCAAGGAATTAAAACTTTGACCACCCATTATTTTGAAGTCATCACTTATTTCAATACCAGATTTGTTGAGAACCTGAAGAGTTATATCAATATATGGTTTAGACTTTAATTCCCCAATTGTCTCTAAGAACGAGTTTTTTTCACATAAAGGAAGAACAGTTAAAAGAGAAGAAATAAATTGACTGGAAACACTGCCATCAATTTCTATTTCACCTCCCGTAATTTTTCCTCCTACAACAATCGGGAGAGAACCATTTTTTTTTGTAGAAAATACTTTACCTCCTAATTTATTCAAAGCATTAATTAAAGGTTGATTTGGTCTTTGCCTAAGAGAACTATCACCAGTAAAAACCACAAAACCATCTTTTAGTAAAGCACCAATTCCTAAAAAGAATCTAAGAGATGTTCCAGAATTACCAAGATCCACTACATCATCAGGAACTCTAGGTTCATCACCAAAACCTTTAATTAATAAAGCCTTTTCTTTTCTCTCAATGAAAGCCCCAAAAGCCCTACAGCCTCTTATTGTTGAATAAACATCACTTGAAAGCAAGGGATTTCTTATCCTTGATTTCTTTTCGGATAAAGAGGCATTTATAATTGCTCTATGACTAAAACTCTTAGATGATGGAGCTTCAACCTTGCCTCCTTTAATTTTATTTCCCCTAATTATTGCTTCCATATCTTCTCTACAACAAATCACTTTTTTTAACTTAATAAATATTCTCAAACTAAAATTATTAATAAAAGAAAATAAAAAGTAAACTAAGCTTCTTAAAATAATTTTTCTTTACCAGAGGTAGTAAAATGTTAATTGATGAAGTACAAGAAGAACTAAGTCTATTAAAAAGACATTTAGGGGTCTTAAAGATTGTTAAAGAAAAAGGCCCTATAGGTATGGGTGAAATATCCAAAAACAATGAAATCCCAAAACATAAAGTCAGATATTCTCTTAGAATACTTGAAAAAGAAAATCTGATAGAGCCTACAAGGGAAGGAGCAATAACTAAAAACATAGATTCCTTTACTGAAGATTTTCTAGAAAAAATTGAAAACGAATCAAGTAAATTAGAAAAAATAAAAGAAATTATCGAAAACCTAAAAGATTAAAGAAAAATTTATATATATCACAAAAATTTCTTACTTAAAAGACAGATACAGAGGGAAGTGAACCTATTCTTAATAAGAGTATGGTGGCGGCGCCTTATTTCCTTACTTCAAGACTCCATTACCTAATTAATGAAAATAAAACCTACCAAAAAACACAAATATGGTTCCCAAAGCGATAAAAATCAGGAAAAAGTTTTCCAACAAAAATATTTCAGTAGGTAAGACTCAACAATTATTTAAACCGAAATTAAATATTCCCCATAATAATAATATGTCTGGTTAAATAGTTCGCAACCTTTTTTAAAAATCAAGCTTTTTGGAAATATACGTCGAATCTTGCTCCACCTAAACAAGAGTCCTTTACCTCTACTTTCCCATCATAGGCTTCAGCTATTTCTTTCACTAAGTAAAGACCTAAGCCAGTTCCAGCTGTTTCTCCATGCTTATAGCCTTTCCTAAAGACCTTGTCCTTTATTTCTTTTGGTATTCCTTTTCCATCATCTATTACGGAACAAATTACTTCTCCATTTTTTTCTTCGGCACTTATTTTTATTTTATTAGCACCGGAATGCTTTATTGAGTTATTTATGAGGTTTTTACAAATGTTTTTAACTAATGGACCTGCTTTTATTTTTACTTGAGAAGAAAAACAACTAAATTCGATTTCTATGTTTTTTTTTTTATCCATAGAGCGTTTTTCTTCAACTAATTCTTCGATCAAAGAAGAAGGGTTTATCTCAATTATTTTGGTGTTTTCTTCGAGTTCTCTTAATGTCTTAACTTCTTCGATGATTTCTTCACTCTTTTCTAATGCATCAATTGTTTTCTGTATGTATCCCTCATTTCCTTCTTTGTCATTTTTCCAAAGTTCTAGGTATCCTTTAGCTATTTGGTTCTTATTTCGTACATCATGCCCAAGTAAGGAATAAAGAAATTTCTCTCTTTCCTCAGCTTCTTTTCTTTGAGTTATGTCTCTTGCTATCGATAATATCGCTTTTTTTCCTCTATAATCTATTAAACTAGAACTTATCTCCACTGGAATTCTTTTTCCGTCCTTGGTCTGGTGTTTGGTCTCAAAAACCTGTTTTTTATCTTTTTTGATGTTTTTTATTAATTCACTTATTTTTCCTGGTTTTAAACCTACATCAATATCCCTTATCTTCATAGAAAGCAATTCTTTTTTAGAATAACCTAGTTTCTTGGTTGCAGCCTCATTTATTTCCAAAAAATCTTCTTCAAAACTAATTACCCAAGCAGTGTCATTCATTCCATTAATTAATTCTTCGTATTCTCTTTTGGTTCTATCAAGTTCCTTTACTTTACAATGACTTTTAGGTACATCCCGAGTAACCTCTATTGCACCAATTAAATTTTGTTCATCATAAACAGGTGTTCCTTTTATTAACCAATTCTTAGGTTCTCCTGGAGGCGATACTTCGTTTTCTCTTTCTTCACCAGTTCTTAATGCTTCAGTTACGGGACAACTAGGACATGGTTTTTCTCTATCGAGCCATGTTTCATAGCATTTTTTTCCTCTTATGTCCTCGACACTTTCTCCTATAGCTTCAGCATAAGCTCGATTAACCCAAACCAATCTATGATCCATGTCATGGTACCCAACTAATTCCTTTAGATTATCCAGAACCAATGTTTTTTCTTTCTCGGATTTCTTTAGTCCTTCTTCAGAAACAAAGTGCTTATGTTCTTGGACAATAGCATTCGCTAAAACACCGAATTGTGTTTTTGGGTTTCCTCCTTTTTGTATGTAGCGATCAGCTCCTAAGTTAAGTGCCTCTATCGCTACTTCTTCTCGTCCTTTGCCCGTAAAAATAATGAAGGGAATTTCGTTATTTAGTTCTTTTCTGGTTTTTTTGAGAATATCTAGGCCAGTCATCTCCGGCATCTGGTAGTCACAGACAATGCAATCAAAACGGTTACTTTGTATTGATTTAAGAGCTTTCTTTGGAGAACTAATTGTTTTTATATCCAATTCATCGTTTTCTTTTTCTAGAAAAGTTTTAGCTAGATCTAAAAAACTAGGTTCATCATCAATTAATAAGGTTTTTATCATTTTTGTTTTTAACTTACACAAGATAGTTCTTACATGACTAAGAAATTATTGGATAGATTTAAAGAATCTAATGTTTCTTTGATTTCTAGAGATTTTTTTTAACAAAAATTGTTTTGGTTTTTCTTGTATTTATTATATATTGTGGATTTTGGTTCATTTAACTTATTAGATATTTCACCGAAGCTATGGCCTTTTTCTCTTAATCTATGAACTTTTTTAAATCAATTTCGTTTTCTTTAGTAACCCGCTTCATTTGATTCAATAACTTCTGATTCCTCGCATCACTATACTCATAGATCTTAAGACCACTACTAAATTCCTCTAACAAATTCTTGTTTTTTTCACTAATATCAGAACAAACTTTAACCCTCTTCAAGGTCTTTTTTAATCTCTAATTATAATTTAATCCATTCATTGCAAAAACATAATTTAACAATATGCTATATAAAACAAAAACACAGAAAACTGAACCTATTAATAATAAAAGTATGTAGCGGCGCCTTATACCAAAGTTCGAATCTTAAAACACAAAAACATTTCTTAATCTCTTTTTTTAAAGAAAACCTAGAAATTTACTTCAAAAAATCTCTTCTAACAAACTCTTATCCCTATATCATAAGTAAATTTAAGATCACGAAGTTATTAGGGTAATTAACACAAAATGCCGTTGAAACAATTAGCCTGCAAATCAACACACTATTAAAACCTAATCAATCTTTTTTATTTTTTTTATATATTTTTTTTAAATTCTTTTAAAGCATCAAAAGCTACTTCTCCTTTATCACTTAAATAAAATTCCCCACTTTCTTTTTCGATAAAATCTTTTTCTTTCAGGAACTCAAAACACGGCTCAAAAGTATTCCAACTTAAATGAGTTTCATTCATAGCCCTAGTTTTTTTACATCCATCAAAATCATTTATTGCTTCAAGAAGCTCATAATAAATCTCCCATCTACCTCTCTTATGCACAAAAAAACCTCTTATAAAAATAATAGTAAAACAAAAACAATAAAGATTAGGGGAAAAATTTTCTTCATCATAAAATAAATCTCTTTTATTATTAAATTATTAATTTAACTTAAAAGAAAAAAGTTTCCAAACATATTAGGGCCTATATTTTATTTTAACTATAAATAATTGATTTTAAACCAATAACTACGTTAATACTTCTCTTTAACTTTTCTTTCTTAGTCCTTTTTTCAAGGTTTTTTATTGTAATCCATTTTATTATTCTTTTGTGGACCTCATGTTCGGTCCATCGAGCTTCTTTCTAAGTTCCCGGGGTTCTTTTTTTCCTTGATGAGAAAAACCTTGGATATCTCTTGGGCCTCGAAAATATTTTTTACTCATCTTATGTCACCTCAAAGAGGTATTCTTGAGCCCAATCCTCCAAATCTAAATCCGTTAATAAAATATAAAAACCTTTCTAATCATGTTAAAAGACTCTTAATTCATTCAGTTTAACATTTAAAAAAAAGATTTTGATGTGAGATATACTTAAAGAAAATAATTTTATTGAATAAATAGATTTAGTTATTATTTTTTCTTTGTAATAGAGTTCTGGATTTTATTTTTCTCAGTTATTGGTTTATTTGTTAATTTTTCTTCGCTTAGTGTTTTTATGTCTTGTATAGTATAAGTGGCATCTGGGTCATGGTTTTTAATTGTTTTTAATATATTTTTTATTTTTTTTCTTTTAACTGGAATATAAAGGATGTCTACGCTTCCTCCGTTTGTAATTGCTTTTGTTTTGGTTAATTTAATATTTCTTGTTTGTAGATTTTTTATTATATCTTCTGCTTTTTCAGATGTAATGACTCTAATTAATTGATAACCAATAGCTATTTTGGATTCAAGAAATATTCCGAAGTAATTTCCTGTTGCAAATCCTCCTGCATATGCTAAATAATTTATTGGATTACTTAGATTAGCCATTATTTGGGTAATAGCTGATAACCAAATTAAGATTTCAAAAAAACCAATTAAGGCAGAAAAAAACTTCATTCCTCTGACAACAAATGTGCCCATACTTACGTCAATTACTCTTGCTAAAAAAATCAAGATTGGTAAAAGAACTAAGGAGAAAAAATTGTTATTAATTAAAGGTAGAGAACTTGTTATCATATCCATTAAGTTCTTACCTAAACAAGAAAAATAAATGTTTTTGGAAGCATTTTTGATAAAAATATTTTTATTATAATAAAATTCAATCTTAAGAAAACAAATTAAGTGCAGGGATTAAGTAATTGATCAGTAAAATTCAAAAAGAGATAACAACTTAGATTCTAATTAATTGAATCAATTTTCTTTAAGATTTGATTAGGGATTATAGAGTCCAGAAAAACGCGATGCCTAGAACTGTTATGATGGATAAAATGAGTTGAAGTGGAGCACCTACACGGAAATAATCTGTGAATTTATAGCCTCCAGGACCATAAACAAATAGATTTGTTTGATACCCTAGAGGGCCGAGGAAAGCTGTTGAAGCAGCGAATGTAACTGCTAATACAAATGCAAATGGATTTGCACCAATTTTTGAAGCAGCTTCAATTGCTACAGGAACCATTATTACTACACTAGCATTATTGCTTATAATTTCTGTTATTAAACCAGTGAATACATAAAAAATCCAAAGAACTGCAATTGTAGGTAAAAAAGAGCTAGTTAAACCTATTAAATTTCCCAAAAGATCTGCTCCTCCAGTTTGTTCAAGTGCCTGATTCAAATAGTATAGATCGTCTTTCACAAAATGAGGACTTAATAGTTGCTC
>CAYPLQ010000054.1:7581-8565 GCA_964411605.1 uncultured archaeon
GGTAATGAAAGTGCTGAAAGCGCTTCAAAAGCAATTAACCCAGTTAAATCAGCTAAAAATAACCCAATTGTTCCCCATGGAACTGCTACAAACCCTACTACGCTTAACATAATCATTATTGCATGAGGAATTTTTTCAGATCGATAATTAGGTTTTATTGGTTCATGAGCAACTATTAAGTCCTCATTTTGTGAAAGACGATCTATACTATTTGAATCAGCTTGTAAAAGCAAAGTATCACCAATTCGGATTTTTCTTTTATTCATTTCTTCTCTGATCGTTTCTCCACGACTTCTGAATGCTAAAACATTAGCGTTGTATCTTTGCCTAAAGTTTGAGGTTCTAAGTGATTCACCTACTAAAAATGATCCGCGGGGAATAACAACTTCTACTAAGGTTTTTTCTTTTTCATCCTCAGGTTCAAGCTCTTCTTCAGTTTTGGGTGTTCCAGCGATAATGAGTGTCTCTCGTTCAACAAGTTCTTCCACGGTTTCTTTATCAGCTCGTAGTCGTAAGATATCCCCTGACCTTATGACTTTGTTTCCAATTGGTCCAATAAATTCTTTTCCCTCTCTTACAACTTGGAGGATGGTGGCATCAAATTCTACTGAATCAATAGCATTTCTAACAGTTTTCCCACAAATTGGTGATTCTTCGGTTACAATAACTTCAGTCAAGTATTTTTCGATTTTATAGTCTTTTATGTAATCTTCTTCGGGAGGAACTCTTTCAGGAATTAATCGATGACCAATAGTTAAGAGATAAATACTTCCAGTAAGGAAAACAATGATTCCAAGTTTTGTGAATTCGAACATGGAAAAAGGGTGGTTAAGTAGGCGTGATGATATATCACTAACAAGTATGTTTGTTGATGTTCCAATGAGAGTTAACATGCCTCCTAACATTGAAGCATATGATAATGGAATAAGTAATTTTGAAGGAGATGTTTTTCCTTTGTTAGCAATGTTTGAAATTACTGGAACA
>CAYPLQ010000055.1:0-8333 GCA_964411605.1 uncultured archaeon
AAACCATAAATCAAAGGTTTTTTATTTAATTTTTGGAATAATACCTAAGTGATGAGTGAAGCTGAAGGAGAGAACATAGCTGGAGGTGAACCTGAAGAGGCGCCTGAAGAAGATAAAAGCGAAGTAACAGTTTATGAAGAAGGTGTTGAATTAGAGAGAACTATTGGATTAAAAGGTGCTTTAACAATTGGTATTGGGACAATGATAGGTGCTGGGATATTTGTTTTTCCAGGACTAGCAGTGGGAGAAGCAGGTCCTGCAGCAGCTTTTTCTTTTGTTATTGGTGGATTAATTGCGTTATTAGTTGCTTTACCGGCTTCGGAACTGGCAACAGCTATGCCTAGAAGTGGGGGAGGCTATTTTTTTATTTCGAGATCAATGGGTAGTTTACCAGGTGCTACAGTGGGAATAAGTCTATGGTTTGGTTTAATTTTCGCATCAGCTTTTTATTTAATAGGATTTGGTTACTATATAACTGAAATATTAATTAAAATAGGTATACAATTCCCCAATTTTTTTTTTGTAGCTTTTGCTTTTATTTTTGGATTAATTTTGTTGGTTATTAGTTTAATGGGAACAGAAAACACCACAAAACTTCAAAACATAATTGTGATTATATTGTTAGTTATTTTATCTATTTTTGTTGGTGTTGGATCACTTAATGCAATTGGTTTATTTGGAGAGGTTTCAGCTCCTGAGAAATTGTTTCTTTTTGGGGTTACACCGGTTTTTTCAACAGCGGCATTAGTTTTCACTTCTTATTTGGGGTTTGCACAAGTTGCAACTTTGGCTGGAGAAATAGAAGAACCAAGTAAGAATCTTCCATTATCAATGATTGGTTCAGTAGTGATTGTTACAGTATTTTATGTTTTAACGATCTTTGTTTCCACAAGTGCATTAGGTAGTTTAAGATTATCGAGGTTAGGAGAAACCGCTATCGTTGAGGTTTCTAACTTAATATTTGGGCCTATAGGTGCAGTTGTGATTTTAATAGCAGGTTTATTAGCAACTATTTCAAGTGCTAATGCATCTATTTTATCTAGTTCTCGAGCGATATACAGTGTCAGCAAAGATGCATTGGTACCGAAGAAATTAAGTGAAATAAATTTAAGATTCGGAACTCCACATATTTCAATTATTTTAGCAGGAATTTTAATTCTTTTTTTGGTTTTATTAAATAAAGTTGAATTATTGGCTGAAGTAGCTTCTTTTCTTCATCTAGTTATGTATGGTTTAATTTGTTTTAGTGTGATTTTTTTCAGAAAAATGGATCCAAGTTGGTATGAACCAGATTTTAAAGTACCAGGGTACCCCGTTATCCCAATAATTGGGGGTTTGGCCAGTTTTTCATTATTGTTCTTTATGGATTTTTATTCTAAAATAATTGGATTAGGGATTATGATTCTATCTGGCCTATGGTTTTTCTATTATGCTTCCGATATTAAATTAAGAGGAGTGATTTAGTTGAGAAATAGATATCTTCTTCCCCTTAAGGTTTTGGAGAAAGAGTCATTGTCTCCTGGTTTAGTGGATTTTTTATCTAACAACGAGGTTGTTTTGTTAGGTTACCATATTTTGCCCGAACAAACTCCTGTTGGACAGGCTAGGACTCAGTTCTTGGATAAGATGGAAAAAAAACTGGATTCAATTACCAGTTCTTTAAATAAAAACGATGTAGAGGTAGTGGATAAAAAAATTGTTTTCACACACGATGAAGAAGAAACAGTTGATAGGATATCTGAAGAAAAAGACGTAGATGGTATCATTATACCAAATCCCGCTATGGAAATAAAAAATATTTTAGTGGTAATTACTCATGAAGATGAAGTAGGGGATTTAACTAATTTACTAGAATCCATTGTAGGAAGACCAGATTATTTATTTGATGTAGCAGTTTTAGGAGAACCTAAAGGCGGTGAAGAAGTATTCGATGAATTAAATAAGGTTTTTATCGAAAAAAACATTGATTTAGGTGATTTCAAGGAAAAATACTGTAAATTAGATGAATTAATGGAAGAAATTGGAGAATATGATTTAATTGTTATGGCTGATGTTAAGAAAAAACTCACTGATTTATTCAAAAAAGAATTACCTCAAAAGATAGCTGATACATCCTTAGGCCCTGTTATAATTACTCTAAGGAGGGAAGTAAAATAGACCTAGAAAAAGAGATTTTGGATAATCTTGAAGAGATAGAGAAACTTGAGGGTGAGGAAGAGGAGGAAGTGATTGAGGAGACAAAGAATTTATTAAGGAGACACATAACTAGGGATTTTTTTGGAAAAGTCGTAAAGGGATTTGATTGGAAAGATGTTGGAGAAGCTTTTTTGGGGAGTCTTTTATTTGGTTTTGCGATGGTAGTTGAAGATGGTACCTTAGTTATAGGGGAATTTACTGCTAGTAACCCATTGTTTTTTGTTTTATCGGTTTTTTTAGTTTTTTTAGTGACATATGTTATTTTATATTTTATTGATATCCATGATGTCAGAGTAATTAACCCTATTTTAGGGGTTTTTCCGAGAAGATTGATAGGTGTGTTGTTAGTATCTTTTTTGACGGCTACTTTTATGATGACTATTTGGGGAAGAATTGATTGGAGCAATTTGTGGGTATCTATTAACCAAGTTGTTATTGCTTGGGCAGTTATGGCTTTAGGAGCTTCATTAGGAGATATTTTACCGGGAACTTAAGATGAAATCTATTGAGAAATTAGTTGAGGAAATAAGTGGTTTTAGAGACATAAAAGAAAGAATAAATTATTTAATGAACCTTGAATTAAATAAAAGATCTAGATTACTTATTTCATTACCTAATGAAGTTTCTAAAGAATTATTAAGTAATTTAAGTATTCAATCAATAGTTCATCACTTGGATCCTGATGAAGCCACTGATATATTACAGAGTTTAGAAGAAGAAAAAAGGGAATTGATTTTACAGAGTATTGAAGAAGATAAAAGAAACAAGATTACTTTTTTATTAGGTTTTGATGAGGATACAGCAGCTGGCTACATGGATCTTAATTATTTATTAGTTGATCCAGAAACGACTTTTCAAGTAGTTCACAGAAAAATCAGGGAATTCCAAAATGAAAGAAAGAGATTTCCTGTAATTTTTGTTAACGAGGATGGGGATGTTAAGGAACTACCTCTTTCAGTTATCTTGGAAAAGAAATCTAGTAAAGAAGAAATCAAGCCTTATCTAAAAGATATACCTCAAATAAACTTTGAGATGGATAAGACAGAGGTATTAAATAATTTTTTAGATAATTTAGAAGTAAAAACAACGGTTTTAGATGAAAAAAATGAAGTTATTGGGTTTATAAGATCAGAAGATGCTTTAAAGATAGCAAAAGATCAACAAGCAGAGAACTTAATTGAATTTGCAGGAATAAAAGAAGAAGAAAGCGTTTTAGATTCGGCATTCACCAAAGTTAAGTATAGATATAAGTGGTTAATAATTAATCTAGGGACTTCTTTTTTAGCAGCCTCAATTGTTGGATTATTTCAACAAACTATTTCTGCTTTTGTTTTATTAGCAGTATATATGCCAATAGTGGCAGGAATGGGAGGAAATGCAGGAACCCAGACCTTAGCAGTTGTAGTTAGAGGATTAGTTCTTGATCAAATTGAATTCGAAACCGCTAAAAAAGTTATCACTAATGAAGCCATAGCTGGATTAATTAATGGAGCAATTAATGGCGTATTAATAGCTTTAATTGCAACTTACTGGAACCAGAGCCCATTACTTGGAGCTGTTTTAGGTGTTTCTATGACTATTAATCTCGCAATAGCAGGTTTTTTTGGAGCTATAACACCAATTTTTTTAGAAAAAATCGGACAAGACCCTGCAACATCTGCAACTATTTTTATAACAACAGCTACCGATGTATTAGGTTTTTTCGTTTTCTTGGGACTAGCAACTTTGATATTAACTTAAGAACCCACATAATGTTTTTATAAAAAAATAAGATTTAAAAGAACTTATTTCAAAATAAATTGAAATAAATTATTTAAAATTTTTTAAAAATACTTAGAATTTATGTTTATCTATAAAAATAGCTTTAAATTAGGTTTTTAGATGAAAAAACAAATAAAAGAAATTCTACAAAAATGCCAAGAAAATAAATACCCAAGCAAACAAGAAGCAAAAGAACTCTTAAAGATTGAAGAAGGAACAAAAGAGTGGTATTCATTACTGAATGTGGCTAATAAATTAAGTAGAGACAAATTCAAAGGACAAGGAGAAGTATTCGGTCAAATAGGAATAAACCTTAAGCCATGTCCAAAAAACTGTGCATTCTGCAGATTCTCTGAAAAATGGACATCCTTCCAAGAAGAAAAAACCCTTTCCACCAAAGAAGTTATCGAGAGGGCAAAGGACTACGAAGAAGCGGGTGCAAATGCCGTTTTCCTGATGGCGACGGCAGATCACTCTTTTGATAAATTCATAAAGATAGGGTCTGAGGTCAGGGAACAAATATCTAGTGACTTACCTCTCGTAGCAAACATCGATGACTTTGGACACGAAGGTGCTGACGAATTACTAAGAACTGGGTTTCAGGGTGTATATCATGTTTCGAGACTAAGAGAAGGTGAAGACACAGAAATCAGTCCACAAAAAAGAGAAAAAACATTAAAAGCGATAAGAGACTCTGAATTAGATCTAAGTTATTGTGTTGAACCAATTGGGCCTGAACATACAATTGAAGAAATTGTTGAAGAAATTTTTCGTGGAAAAAGATATGAAGCAACAAATCACGCTGTTATGTGGAGAGTGCCTCCAGAGGGAGGGCCTAAGAGTGAATTAAACCAAATAAGTCAAATGGGATTAGCAAAATATGCAGCAACGACAATTTTGGTAGCGAACAATGAAATAAAAGCGATGGGTGTACATGAAGCTACTACATTGCCACTGATAGCAGGTTCGAACCAAATATATGCAGAAACAGGAACGAATCCAAGGGATAATCAAGAAGATACATTGAGAGGTAGAGGCCTAACTGTTAAAGATTGTAGAAATATTCTTAGAGAAGCAGAACTGACACCAAGAAAGAAACCAACGAATGTATTTACGGGAAAAACCACCTAAGAACCCAAATTTTTTTGTTTATAAAAAAATTAGGTCCTCGTCAAAAAACAAAAACTTAATAGAAAAAATAGGGAACTTTTATATATACAGGAGTTTATTTATTAATAAAAAGTTTTTAGTAAAAATAATGAGCATTAACGTTTTTAAAAGGTTCTTTTTTTGTAAAGAAGTCTTTTGTTTTCGTTTTATGTTATTTCAAAAGGAGGTGTTTTTTAATGAAGGGTACAGTTAAGTTTTTCGATAGAAAGAAAAATTTTGGGTTTATAGCACCTGAAGAAGGTGATGAAGATTTCTTTGTTCACGCTAGCGAAATCCAATCAGGTTACTTAAATGAAGACGATGAAGTAGAATTCGAATCCGAGCAAGGAGATAGAGGACCAAAAGCTAAGAAAGTAAAAAAAATAAATTAGAAAGAATTCGTTCTAATTTATACTAAATCCATTTATTTTTATTTTAATTATTTTTAATTAATCTTAACTAATTAATACTTTGTTTTAATTCTTTTGTTTTCCTTAACTTAATATTTAATCTTATTCCCCTATCACTTGAGTCATGTATCTCTATCCTACCACCATGCTCCTCAACAATTTTTTTAACAAAAAAAAGACCAAGTTTGCTCTTACCTTCTTCCGAATAACTTAATTCAAATAATTCATTTCTTTTATCTTCAGGAACAACGCCCCCATCACTACATAAACAAATATTCAATAAATCATTATTTTCTATAACACACTTTATTTCACTACAACTAGGTTTTTCAAAGCAATTATTAATGAACTCCTCTATTATATCACTAAATAAAGGAGGAACAAATACCTCCTCATCCTTTTCCACACTAATTTCATAACAAACATCAACATCTTTGTCAAAATCCGATTTTTTTCTATCAAAAACTCCTTTAATAATCGATTCAACCTCACCAACACTTAATTTACAATTTTCCCTGTTTTTAATGGACTTAACCCATGTTCTAACGTTTTCAGTTACTTCTAACAATTCTTTAGTTGATTTAATTGATTTATTTATGAGTTTAGAGTTATCATATTCATCAGAATTTTTTAATAACTTTAAGTTACCGAGAATAACCTGGCACTTGTTCCTTAAGTCATGAGTCAACAAAGAATCAAAAAATTCTTCACGTCTCTCAGACCTCATTTTGCTTTGATAAACCAGAGACAAAACAAAAGAAAATACAACAAAAATAACTATCAAAGTTATTCTACGATAAAATGAATAAGGAGAAATACTTGTCAAAAAAACACCTTTAAAAGATAATTGGCTATAAAAAAGATATTCAATGACACTATCTATCGACCAAATCAAGAAACCAAATGAAGCTAACAAAAATAACGGAATTGGATTAGACCAAGTTTCCTTAAAAACCAATACATCTTCTTTTTTTAAAAAACCAAATCCAGCAAACATTGATTCAATATTAAAACAAAAAACCTAATAAAGTCTTCTTTCGTTCAAAAAAATAAATTGAAGGTTTAATAAATAAGAAACAACAACATGGTATTGAGGATGAAATTATTACTAGTTGATGATGACCCCGATATCTTAGAAACATGTAAACCTCTTTGGGAGTCTCAAGAAGAAAATATTGAAGTAGAAACCACGACAACACCAAGAGAGGCGCTAACTAAAATAAAAAACAAAGAATATGATGCAATAATAGCGGACTACGATATGCCAAAAATAACGGGTTTAGACATACTAAAAAAAGTTAGAAAAAATGGAAACGAAACACCATTCATTATTTTAACTGGACAAGGTGATGAAGACGTAGCTAAAAAAGCTCTAGATTACAAAGCAGATAAATACATAAAAAAAGGAACAGACCCTAAAAAACAAATAAAAAGAATACTTGACACAATATATAAAAAACCAATATAAATAATAGGTGCTTAGCACTCTAATTGATCCTTTAAGTTAAGAGTTAAATCTAATTTTTCAAAAGAAACTGGAAACAAATCAAGATCCTTTAACTCTATGTTTTTTTCCTCAAATCCCCTTCTTAGATCAGAAACCATTTCTTTTTTCCTCTCATTACACAAAAGTACAACAAAAAAACCATAATCACCATAGCTCTCGAAAAGAAACATAATTTGATTAATATTTCTTAAGAAATTATTTGCCTTATCTAAATCACTTGCAGAAACAATTAAACCAATTAATAAGGCATCAAAACCCATTTTTTTATGTTCTAAAACATTAACAACTTTATTTTCAATAAAATCCTCTTTGATTAAGTCTTGGTTTTTGAGTTCTTTTATCCTCCTGTAAACAGTGTTTCTACTCATACCTACTTCTTAAGCTAAATTAGAGTAACTAACCCCTTGGTTTTTACTTAACTCGCATAGTATTTCTAAATCAGTTTCATCTAATTCCCTAGAACCCAATTTTTTCACCCATAACCTCGGTAATTTTTTATTTCATCTAACACCTTACTTAAACCCATCCCTTTTAGTTGAAATATATACCAGATATTGAATCAATAATTAACTATAGAGGTATTTATCTCGAAACAATATAACTAGGAATAGAAATGAACATGGAGAAGATAGAAAACAGAGATAAATACCTTATATGCCTTAGGCGCACTCTGTGTATCAGTAGGTTTAATAGAAATAAGTCTCTTAGTCATCAATTGCTGGAACACATATGGATTAGCAGAAAACTTTTACCTAGAAATATTTGTATACATCGTAGGCATCATTTATATCTTGTTTTCCCTAATAAATACCCTAATAGAGAAATAATGTTTTTTTTGTACTTTTCTAAATTAAATAAAAAAAGACCTTAATCATTATTAATTAATAATAGTTAAAGCCTATTAATTTAAAAAATTAAACCCACTAAACCTAAGAACTTATGGTGTTTTTTCTCATAATGATTAAGCAGAGAAGTAACATGGTTAATGAAAAAAGAGGAAAATTCGAAATAATATATGATTTCCTAAAATCAATTCACGAAAAATCCGAATGCAATAAAACAGAAGCTATGAGATCAGCCCGACTCGATTGGCGGGTCTTAGACAAATACTATTCATTTCTAAAAAATCACGAAGTCATAAAAAATAGAAAACAAAAGAACTCGGAAATAATTAGGTTAACAAAGAAAGGAGAAATCCTCTTAAAAGAACTAGAAGACCTAAAGGAACTATTAAACAATGCCTCAAAAGAGGGATTCAACTGCCATAGACTAAACTAACCTAAATAATCTAAAAGATAAGTAAGTTAAAT
>CAYPLQ010000056.1:0-8249 GCA_964411605.1 uncultured archaeon
TAAGCCCCGGGCGGGATTCGAACCCGCGATCTACGGTTTACAAGACCGTCGCTTTACCGCCTAAGCCACCGGGGCAAAAACATTACTAATTAAATTCTTGTTGCTTCTAAAAAATTTAGATTCTTAGTTAATTAATTTTACGTCAATAGCTATGTTCCAGGTTTTAGGAGAATATGACCTAACTATTCTTTTATTTAATATCTCTGTATCATAACCAATTTTTTGGGCTTTTTCTTGAATCTTTTTTATCGCATCATCAAATAAGTTTTCCTCATCTCTTATATCGTAATAATGTATTATGCCACCACTTTTTTTTATTAATTCCATTGCTTCTAGAAGAAAAGAACCTGATTTAAAAGGCAAATTCATTATAGCTCTATCTGATGAGTTTTTGTACTTTGGCGCTATTTTTTTTATGTCTCCTTGAATTGCCTTTATTTTGTTTTCTAAATTATTTAATTCAATGTTTTTTTGTAGTAATTTAATTGCTTCTGGGTTTTTATCAACGGCATAGACTTTTTTTGGTTTCTTTTTATTTGCAATAATTATCGAAAAAGGCCCTACCCCTGCAAACATATCAAAGACTTTTTCTTTTTCCTTAACTTGTTCCATTATAACTTCTCTTTCATGTGAGAGTCTTGGAGAAAAAAACACTTTCTTTAGATCTACAATGAACTTTGATCCATGTTCTTTGTGGATTGTTTTGGTTTTATTTTCTCCAGCAATTACTTTGAGATCTTTCACCCTAAATTCTCCTGTTACTGGGGATTTTTGTAACAAAACTGTTTCTATGTTTTTGTGGACCTCCATTAGCGCTTCTCCAACTAATTTTTTTTTCTTAAGTAGTTCTTCAGAGAGTTCTATGACTGCTATATCTCCTATTATGTCATAAGAGGAAGGAACTAGGTTTAGTTCTTTTTCATTTAGTTGGTTTTTGAGGACATCATCTAAATTATTTGGTTTTTTGTTTTTTTGTTGTAGTTTTTTTTCGACAAAACTGGGTTTCCTTATTTCTTTCCTTATTTTTTGTTTATTTTCTTCTTTTATTTCTCCTTTAATCGGTAAATATATGTTTTTTTTGTCTTTACTTATTTTGTAGTTATGATTAATTAAATCAAGTTTTTTTAAGAGTTTTCTTGCTTTTTCTCCTTCTTTTTTTGGGACTTTTAAGGAATTTGGCATCTAGAAAAAAACTATATTCTCGAATCCTTAAAATTCTATTGAGATGTCATTGACTTTCGTTGGCGCTGGTTTGTTTGATGAAGAAGATATTTCAATAAAAGGCTATAAGAGATGTAAAGAAGCTGATTTTGTTTTTATGGAGAATTATACCTCGAGATTATTTGGAGCCCGTATTGAGGATTTTGAGGACTTATTGGATAAAGAAATAGATATATTATCTAGAAGTGAAGTGGAAAAAGAAAAAAAGCCACTTTCTTTCGCTGAAGAAAACCAAGTAGTTTTTTTAGTTCCTGGTGACCCTATGATTTCTACTACACACGTTGATTTGAGAATAGATGCAGTGGAGAAGGGAATTGATTCTGAAATAATTCATGGAGCCTCAATTTTTACTGCAGCTCCTGGTTTATCGGGTTTATAGAACTACAAGTTTGGGAGATCTGCGACAATTACTTTCAGGAACTTGTCTTTATCTCCATATGATGCTATAAAGCAAAATAAAGAAAATGGATTACATACCTTGCTTTTCTTAGATATTGAGAGTAAGGAAAATAAGTACATGGATCCAAGTCAGGCGATTAAGCATTTGTTAAAGATGGAGGAAAAAAGAAATGAGGAAGTAGTTAATGATGATTCTTTGTTAGTTGTTATATCTAGAGCAGGTTCTCCGAATCCACAAGTTGTTGTTGGTGAGCTAAATGAATTAATGGGTTATGAATTTGGTTCGCCTCTGCATACAATTATTTTTCCTGGTGACTTACATTTTAGAGAAAAAGAAGCTTTAGATGTTTTTGGTGAGAATTAGGTAGATATTTCTTTTTTTAGAAACAAATTTGTTTGATTAAATGGAGGGGTTGTTTTTTGGATAAATCACTGGTTGGAAAAATCCATGGTGAAACTGGTTTTAGTTCGTTTAAGTTTAAGGTAACTGAATCTAGTTTGAAAAGAATGGATTACGTAAAGGTTTGGCATGAATCAGATAATTGGGTTTTGGGACAAGTCTTGGATATTAAGAAAAAAAACCCAAGTCATAAAAAAAACAAGGAATTTGATGCTTCAAAAGAGAAAGTAATAGCTAAAGCAGATATAATTGGATATAGAGATGAAAGAAGATTGTTAAGAAGCCCAAAAACTCCATTAAGTCCTGGAGATGAGGTTTTAGGTGCTGATAAGGAACTGATTAAGGATACATTAGGAATTGACAGAGGCCATATATATTTAGGAAAATTAGAGGGATCTGATTTGGATGTTAGCTTAGATGCTAATGAATTGGTTCAAAAGCATTGTTCGGTTTTAGCTAGAACTGGGAGTGGGAAAAGCTACACATGTGGTGTTGTTATTGAAGAATTATTGGAGCAAAATGTTCCTGTAGTAATAATTGATCCACATGGCGAATTTCGTTCTCTAAAGGAACCTAATAAGAGCAGTAGTCAGGGAGACAGAATGAAGGAATTTGGTGTTTCTCCAAAGGGCTATTCAGCTAATGTAAGTGAATATTCACCTGACTCCTCTATTAGTAAGTCACTTAGTTTAGATGGTTCAAATCTCGAACCAAGAGAGATTATGAATCTCTTACCTACAAAACCAACTAATACTCAACAAGGAATACTTTATCAAGCTATAAAGGAATTAAAAAAGAGAGAAGAAGATTATAACCTAAAAGACATATTAAGAGTTGTTAAAAGCAGTGAAAGACAAGCTAAATGGAATCTCATTAACCAACTAGAACTTATTTATGACTTAGATATTTTCTCTGAAGAACCAACCCCAATTGGTTCTCTGGTTAATAAAGGAAAAGCCTCAATAATAAACCTAAAAGGTGTTAGGCCAGAGATACAGGAATTAGTTGCTGCTAGAGTATGTTCCGATTTATTTATGGCTAGAAAAAAAGAAAAAATCCCTCCAGCTATGCTTGTAATAGAAGAATCACATACGTTTGCTCCAGAAAGAGGATTCAAAAAATCGATTTCAAATGACATATTGAGAACAATAGCTAGTGAAGGAAGAAAATTTGGATTAGGATTAACTGTTGTCTCGCAAAGACCTGCAAGAGTCGATAAAAACGTTTTATCCCAATGTAACACACAAATAATTCTTAAGGTGACAAACCCAAATGACTTAGACGCAATAAAAAAAGGAGTTGAAGGACTTAATTCAGAGATGCAGGATGAAATAAAGAGTTTACCCACAGGAGTAGCGTTATTAGTGAGTAATGACATCGAGAAACCAATCTTCGTTGATGTAAGAATAAGGAAAAGCAAACACGGTGGAGAAGCTGTTGAAGTCATAAACAAAAAAACCAAAGAGACGGGATCTCAAAAAAAGAAAAAAGAAAAAAGCGGAGTTATGGACAAAATATTTGGAAAATAAATAACCACTTCAACAAGATACAAAATCGTTTTTTGTTATAAAAAAACGTAGAAGCGAATCATCATCGACACCAATACGTTTTGAACGACTTATTTCTTCAGAACTAATTTCTTCTCCCTTCTTTAGATATAACTCATTATTTTTATCCGTTATTTTTAAGCCATTATGTTTTAAAGAAACACTTAACGCCTCTGTTAACTTCCCTGGTCCATTAGTTAGTTCCTTTAAATCATCAACTTCCCTATTTTTTTTCATTTGCTCAACTCCATCAATTGGTTCAATAGCTCGGACTAAAACAGCTTCTGGAATCCCCTTTTTTCCCGTAACAAAATTAAGTAATTCATGTACCCCATAAATTAAATAAACATAAGCATGACCCGGTTCACCATACATTATTTTGTTCCGATCAGTCTTCCCTCCAAAAGCATGGCAAGCAGGGTCATCTTCACCACAATAAGCTTCAGTTTCCACGATTTTCCCTACAACCATGTTTTGGTTTTTTTCTCTAACCAAAAAGCAACCTAATAAATCCTTAGAAACTTCAACTACATTTCTTCTGAAAAAATCTTTTCCTAGCATCTTAATAAATATTTTTTTCTAAAATAATTAGTACTTCAAGAACTAAAAATTAAACATTAATTAAGAAAAAATGCCAAAAGATAATCAAAATAAACATCCAAGAGAGAAAGAAAAAAAAGAAGTTAATGATTTAGATAAATTAAAAAAAGACCTAAAGGAACATCACGATAAAAAGAACTTGCCTGATGTAATTGAGTCTGCTTGGAAGGAAGCTCTTGAAGAAGCAAAAGAAAAAAAAGAAGAATAATTTGGGAATGTTTAATTTCAAACAAAAATTATTACTTAAATGAATTTTTTTGGAGGCACTTAATATTCCAGCAATTTGTTCAGAATGCGGAGAAAAAGAATTTATGCCCTACGAATGCAAATTTTGTGGTCAGAAGTTCTGTGCGGAACATAGATTACCTGAAAACCATAACTGCGTTGGTTTAGAACAACATAAAGAAAAAATGAAGCAAGAGGGCAGGATGTTTGAGAAAAAAGAAGTTAGATCACGAAAAGCATCGGAATCAACTTTTTTGACAAAATATCTATCTCCCTTTAAAGAAAATGTAGCTTACTTATTTTTGGCATTAATAATAATTAATTTCCTCATACAACAGACATTACAGGTATTTGATCCAGCTCTAAGTAGATATATTTATCAACTAACGGTAACAAGCACAGGTTCTTGGATAAATATGGTGATAAGTAGGCCATGGACATTAATTACTAGTATATTTGGTCATTATGGTGCCACACATCTTTTAATTAATGGAATTGTTTTGTTTTTCTTCGGTCCACAACTAGAGAGATTGATTGGGAGTAAGAGATTTGTTTATTTATTCATCGGTGCAGGAATTCTAGCTGGATTAATACAAGTTATAGCTCTGGATTTGTTTTTTTTACCAAATACAACTTTTTCTGTTTTAGGTGCTAGTGGAGCTATAGCCGCTGTTTTAGGTGCTCAAACAATTTTTACTCCAAGAATGAAGATTCTTTTAATGTTTATTCCCATGGAACTATGGTTAGCTACGCTGTTTTTTGTCTTAATGAACATAGCTTTTGTAGGTAGAGCAGGTGAAGCAAATCTTGCTCACTTAGTTGGCATCACTATAGGTGCAGTTGTAGCTTATTACTTAAAAGACAAAATTAGGACAACAGGGATAGGACAATCTCTTCAATTTGGAGATAGAAGAAGACGTTTTTAGTTATCTTTTTAGATATTAAGTTAAATAAAGAAATAATAAAGAATTTCTTGGGAGGTGAAAGAAGGTGGCGCATAGCAGTATTCAATTAGGAATTATCGTTTTAATACTCCTCTTAGGGTTTGTTAGTCAATTATTGGCTGATAAATTAGAGATACCGAGCATCGTTTTTTTGCTTGGATTTGGAATAATATTAGGCCCTGAATTATTAGGTATTATTGAACCTAAAGGATTTATGTCTTATTTAAGTGTTTTAACTTCCTTTTCAGTAGCTATTATTGTATTTGAAGGTGGAATTAATTTAGATTTGAGAGAAATAAAAGATATTTCTAGTTCAATACTTGGCTTAATCACCATAGGCGTAGCTGTCACTTGTGTAATCACTGCTTTACTATCAAGGTATTTACTTGATCTTGGTTGGGGACTTTCTTTTTTATTTGGAGCATTAATAACAGCTACAGGTCCAACAGTAACAAGGCCATTGATGAGACAATGTAGGGTTAGATCGAGAATCTCTCAAATAATAGAATTCGAAGGAGTTCTAAACGACCCTATAAGCGCATTACTAGCCGTAGTTATTTTTTCAATGATTTCTTCAGACGCTGTAAGCTTTGTAGGTGTTTTTAATTTCCTAGGAAGACTCGCTTTTGGAACAGCTGTTGGATTAATAGGTGGTTTTTTAGTTATATACATATACAAGAACTTTGAATTTAGTAAACAATACTCTCGCTTATCATCAGTTATTTTTGCTTTGGCAATATTTATTTCAGCAGATATCTTCATTCCTGAAGCAGGGATAATGGCTGTTGCTGTAGCCTCTATCTTCATAGGTAGTAATAACTTCCCTCACAAAGAAGCGGTCATAGAATTTAAAGAAGACATATCGATATTTCTTTTATCAATAATATTTATTATATTAGCTGCTCTTGTTAGCTTTGAAGATATTTTAGAAATATTGCCTTGGGGATTAGTAGTTGTCTTCGGAATAATTTTGTTTGCAAGACCAATAGCAGTGTATTTATCCACATTAAACTCTTCTTTAAAGCCTAATGAGATAGGGTATATTTCTTTAATAGGTCCTAAGGGAGTTGTTCCTGCAGCTATGGCAACTTTTTTTGCATTCGAATTAGATGCTAGTGGGGGAACAATTTTAGGACTAGTATTTTTAACTATAATAATAGCAGTAATTTTTACTGGCACACTTTCAAATCCCTTAGCAAATTACTTAGGTGTTAAACCAATGGAAATAATAGTAGCAGGTGGTGGAGGAGTAGGAGGAAGATTAGCTGAGAGACTACATGCGAGAGGAGAAGATGTCGTTGTTATTGATTTAGATAAAGAAAAACTAAAAGAACTCGAAGAAAAAGGAATTAGAACAGTTCATGGCTCAGCTGGAAAGCAAGAAGTTCTAGAAAAAGCTTGCTTAGATAGGACAAAGTTCTTAGTTGCTTCCACAAATGATGATCAAGCCAATTTAATGGTTTGTCAGACAGCTAAAAGCAAATTTGGGGTTGATGAAGAAAAAATAGTTGCTAGAGTAAATGATGAAGAAAATTTCCAGGCATTTGAGGATTTAGGAATAAAATCAATGAACCCTGATCTCTCTTCAGCCATAATATTAGAGAACCTAGTAGAAAGACCAGAAATATTTAACATGATGGAAATAGGAAGAAAAGGAGACATAGTTGAAGTTAGTGTAAAAAATGAGGAGATAATTGGAAAAAAACTAAAAAATATTTATCAAGAGGCCACAGGCACATATAAACGTTTTCCTAAGGAGAGCTTAATAGTTTTAGTGAGAAGAGGGGAAGAAGACATAATTCCCCACGGGGACTTAGTTTTCGAAGAAGGAGATAGAATAACTATTTTAGGTAGGGAAAAAGCCGTTCAAGAAGCAAAACAAATATTCATAGAGAATTAGGACCTTGTCCTGATCTTCTGGAACTTTTTGGGGTTATTTATTTTTTCAAGACTCAATAAATCATTATCAATTTCCCTTATTCTCTCAACAGGAACATATTTTTTATCTAACTTATTTAAGAAAAAATTAATACTTTGTTCCTTTTCAATAGTTTTTTTAGCAGCATTTTTAGCTTCTTTAACTCTATAGACCCCAAGTAAGGGATCTGTGCCACCATCATCGTATCTAGGTAAAACCACGTCACTTTGATCTATTTCAGAAAACAGAAAATCAATTACTTTTGGATTAACCAAAGCCTTGTTTGAACCAATTAATAAAGCCAATCCATTTGGGGAATTATTTAAGGCCGAAAAAATCCCTGAAACAATGGATTTATTTTTGTGAGGATCATATGCAAGGTCATCTATAAAAGGAACTTCGGCCAATATTCTCTCAGCTTGGATTTCGTTTTTAGCACCTAAAATCACTTTATCCACCACGCCTGAAACTCTTTTCGCGACGTAATGAATCAATAATTTGTCTTCAACCTCAATTAGTGATTCTTTCCTAGAAAAATGCTTACCAATGTCATTCATCAATATTGAAGCAACCCTCATTTCTCCCCCTCAAAGAGATTTTTGGTCTTAAATCAAGGATGCATATTATTTAATGTAATTGTCTAAAAAACATTTTTCCCAAAAAGACCTAGGTTTTTTTGAAAATATATGATATAGATTAAAAAAATAAAATAACTTTTTAGTCAAGAACTCACATTCCCTAATCAAGCACTAGGTGGGTGAGGAGGTTACTCTACTCTTCCTACTCTAAATAATGATTTAATAGGAACACCATCAATGTTTTTTATTCCTTTCTTGTCCAATAGAATCGTAGCAGCTAATGGATCTGCATCCATTTCATTGAGTCTCTCAATTGTTTCTTGCATTGTGTTCCCAGTTGTTATTATGTCATCAACTAAGAGACTTTTTTTTCCACTGGGATCAGAGAAATTTGGGCTAATAATTCCTTTTTTGTTC
>CAYPLQ010000057.1:0-1994 GCA_964411605.1 uncultured archaeon
TTCTTCAGGAAATAAAAAAAATAGAATTAGACCCGGTCACGCCGACTTTAGTTACCACAAAAAATATGGGCACTTTGATTACAGAGGAAGTGGAAGAGCTTCTGGACGCGAAACAGTGGGAAGAGTCTGTGGTGGTGCTGTTGCGAAAAAAATCCTTTCTAATTACAATACAAATGTATTTGGACACGTCAAAAAGATTGGGGATGTAGAGGCTTCACCAGACCTAGAAGAGATAAAAGAAAGTACTTACGAAAACCGTATTCGATGTGCTGATCAAACTAAGTTAGGTGAAATGAAAGAAATTATAAGAAACGCAAAATCAGAAAAAGATTCTATTGGCGGTGTCTTGGAGATTATAGTTGAATCTCCTTTTGTTGGATTAGGTGAACCCGTTTTCGACAAAATTGAAGCAGTGATAAGTAAAGCTACCCTATCAATAGGTGCAGTTAAGGGAATAGAGTTTGGAGCTGGATTTAAGAGCTCTGAAAAAAAAGGAAGCGAAATGAATGACCCAATTAGGATAGAGGATGACGAAATTTCATTTCAGAAAAATGATTCAGGAGGAACTTTAGGAGGTATTAGTACTGGCCAAAACATCAGGTTCTGTGTTCCAATAAAACCAACACCCTCAATCGGTAAAAAACAAAAGACTATTGATATTAAAGAAAAAGTTGAGAAAGAGATAAGGATTCAGGGAAGACATGATTCATGTATATGTCCACGGGTCTTACCAGTAGTTGAATCAATGACAAGAATTGTTTTAGTTGACTTGGCTATGATATCAGGAAAAATACCTAAAAACAAATTTGAGGAAAAATAATGCCACTTTCTCAAACAGATCTTGAAGTCATTGAAAAAAAACTGGAAAGAGAAATAAATAAGGTAGAAGAAGAATTGTTTGCCAACCTATGGAGTGAGCACTGTGCTTATAGATCAAGTAGAAAAGAATTAAATAAATTTGTTAGTTCTGGAGAAAACGTTATTTTAGGGCTTGGAGATGATGCTGGAGTTGTTGAATTACCAAATAATGAGAAATTAGCTATAGGAATTGAAAGCCACAATCATCCTTCTTATGTTGATCCATATAATGGAGCTGCAACAGGTGTTGGTGGAATAATTAGAGACATATTGTCTATGGGTGCAAGACCAATTGCCTTATTGGATCCTTTGAGGTTTGGGGAATTAGATAACCAAAAAAACCAGTTTTTGTTTGATGGTGTCGTATCAGGTATCTCAGATTATGGGAATAGTGTAGGAGTTCCAACAGTAGGTGGAGACGTTGAATTCAATAGTTGCTATGAAGGAAACCCATTGGTTAATGTATTATGTATTGGCAAAGTTGAAAACCTATTAACAGCTAAGTCAAAAGAACCTGGAAATAAATTAGTTTTATTAGGTTCTTCAACCGGAAGAGATGGATTAGGAGGAGCTGCCTTCGCTTCATCGGAACTACAGGATGAAGCAGAGGAAGAGGAGAGACATAGTGTCCAAATAGGGGATCCTTTCACCGAAAAATTGTTAATAGAGTGCATATTAGAAATGGCAGATAAAGATTTAATTAAATCTTGTCGTGACCTCGGAGCTGCAGGACTAGGAGGTGCGAGTTCAGAAATATGTTCTTTAGGGGGAAATGGAGCGGAGATTTATTTAAATAAATTACATACTCGTCAAAAAGACATGAATGCACTTGAATTATTGCTTTCAGAATCTCAAGAGAGAATGTTACTTGAAGTAAGTGAACATGACTTAGATAAAATAAGAAATTTAGCAAATAAATATGACCTCTCTTTATCTGTAATTGGTGAATTATTGGATGAAAAAAGATATTTAGTTTATTTCGATGATGAAAAAGTCGTAGATTTACCAGTTAACTTATTAACAGAAGGAGCTCCCTTATATGATAGGGAAACAAAAAACCCCAGCAGAGGAAAAAAAGGAAAACCTCCAAAGAAGTCATTGAAGAAATCACTGTTACAATTAATTTCAGACCCTAA
>CAYPLQ010000057.1:2017-3598 GCA_964411605.1 uncultured archaeon
GTGGATCAAATTCTTTTTATTGTTACTTGGATCCCTATAGAGGAGGCGAGCTTTCTGTTGCAATAAATTCAATGAATTTAGCAACAATAGGTGCAGAACCTATTGCAATGGTGGATTGTTTAAATTTTGCTTCTCCGGAAGACGAAGAAATTTATTGGGAATTCAAGAACGCAGTAAGTGGAATGGCTAATATAGCAAGAAAACTTGAAATACCTGTTGTTGGAGGAAACGTTTCTTTTTATAATGAAAGTGAAGAAAAAGAAACAAAAGTCAATCCAACACCCAACGTAGGAGTTATTGGGTATTTACCAAATATTTCCGATAAACTAACATATGACTTTAGAGAAAATACAAATATCTATTTAGTTGGTGAAACTCGAAACCAATTAGGTGGATCTCAGTACTTTGAAAGAATCCATGGATTTAAGGGAGGAAAAGTACCAAAACTAAGGACAAAGGATTTAGAATTAATTGAATTAACAAAAAACAAAGTTAGAGAAGAAAACATTGTTTTTTCGAAAACAATTAGTAAAGGCGGATTAGGAATAGCTTTAGCAAGAACTGCAATAAAAGCTAATTATGGAATGAAAATAGATTTAGAGAAAATTCCAACAATTGGGAAAATGAGAAAAGATGAATTACTTTTCTCTGAAAGCCCAGGGAGATCTCTACTTTTCACAAACCAAGAACTCAATCTTAAAGAAGCAAAAAAGATAGGGGAAATGAAATCAAAAAATGAATTTTTGATGAAATCCGAGAAAAAAGAAATAAATCTAGATCTAGAAGAAATTAAAGAAAGAAACGAAGTTATTCGAAAAAAGATGTGGGATTAATTTGTTAACGAAAAGAATAATTCCTTGTTTGGATGTAACCTTGGATGAAGAAGGTGGTCAAGTAGTTAAGGGAGTAGAATTCGAGGATCTCAAGGAAGCGGGTAATCCCGTTACATTGGCTAAAAAATACAACGATGATTTGGCAGATGAATTAGTTTTCCTTGACATAACTGCATCATCTGATGACAGAAAAACGATGTTAGATGTTGTTAAGGAGACTTCAAAAGAAGTTTTTATTCCATTAACAGTGGGTGGTGGAATAAGTAATACACAAGAAATTAAGAAAACACTAAGAGCTGGTGCAGACAAAGTCAGCATAAATACTTCAGCTGTAAAAAACCCCGATCTTATCAAAAAAGGAAGTGAGTTATTTGGCAGTCAATGCATAGTTTCAGCTATTGATGCTAAAAGAAGATACGAAGAAGATAACAAAAAAAATATATTTGAATTCAAAGATGGAAGAAAAGGATGGTTTGAAGTATTTATTTACGGTGGTAGAGAAGCGACTGGAATTGATGCAATTAAGTGGGCAAAAAAGGTTGAAAAAAAAGGTGCTGGAGAAATATTATTGACAAGTATGGATAGAGATGGAACAAAAAATGGATATGATTTAACTTTAACAGAAGAGATATCAAAAAAAGTGAATATCCCAATCATAGCTTCTGGAGGAGGTGGAGAACCTAAACATTTTATCGATGCATTTAGAGATGGAGCAGATGCTTGTTTAGCAGCAAGTATTTTTCATTAC
>CAYPLQ010000057.1:3608-8211 GCA_964411605.1 uncultured archaeon
TGGATAAGAGACAGAAATAAGGGAACTTAAAAAGATATTAAATAAAAAAGGAATTAATGTAAGGATATAAAATGAAAATAGCAATTGGGGGAACATTTTCACCCCTACATGCTGGTCATACTTATTTATTAAAAAAAGCATTTTATTTCGGAAAAAAAGTCGTTATTGGCCTCACCTCGGACAGTATGATTACTAAAGAAGTTAAGAGCTACGAGGAAAGAAAAAAAGAACTAATAAATTATCTAGAAAAAAAAATTAGAGAAAAAAATTTTGAAATAATGAAAATAGAGAATAAGTATGGACCAACAATAGAAAAAGATTTTGATGCAATAGTTGTTTCCCCTGAAACAAAAAAAACCGCTAAAGAAATAAATGAGAAAAGAAAGAAAAAAGACCTAGAGCCACTTGAGATAATAGAAACGGATTATATATTAGCTGAAGACTGGAAACCGATATCATCTACCCGAATAAGAAAAGGCATAATAAATAAAAATGGAAAAATACTTAATCCTAATAACTAAGGACACCTAATTTAATTATTTAATTAAAAACAAAAATTCAAGAAGGGAAAAAATAGATGGGAGAAAATAACTTTGGTCCAGGTATGTCAAGCTTTGATGAAGAAGAACTAAGTAAAAAAGCAGCAAGAGAAAGAATCAAAACAGGTATAGATGGTTTTGACAAAATATCAGCTGGAGGATTATTAGAAGGTAGAAGTTACTTAGTTTCCGGTAACGCTGGAGCAGGAAAATCAATTTTTTCTTCACAATTTCTCTATAATGGAGCTAAAAAATACAACGAACCCGGGATTTTGGTTGCAACGGAAGAAACACCAGATAATATAAGAGAAAACCTAAAGAATTTCGAAATGGATTTTAGAGAACTAGAAAAAGAAAATAAGTTAGCAATAATTGATGCTTCCGCTGCTAAAATAGGTATCCCCAGTGATGAAAAATACGTTGAAGTAAAACCCTTTGATATAAAATCCTTAATTAATGAAATAATTGATGTTAAAGAAGAAATTGATGCAAAAAGATGTGTAGTTGACTCAATAACTGCTTTAGCCTATAATTTAAAAGATAAATCAGAGATTAGGACTGAATTACTGAGATTATCAGCTACACTTGGAGTTTTGGGATTAACAACTTTGATGACCTCTGAAGCTAAAGGAGATGAAATAAGTAGATTTGGAGTAGAGGAATTTATAACAGAAGGAACAATTAGATTATATTACAATAGAAAAGAAGGAGCTAGAGTAAGAAGTATCGAAGTATATAAAATGAGAGGATCAGATCACAGCAATGAAATACATCCCTTCGACATAACTGATAATGGAATTGAAATATATCCAGGGGAAGAAGTTTTTAACTTCTAAGAACCCCAGAGCTCTTTAACTTTTTTTATATTACCTTCATCACTTCTTCTATCATTATTAGGTGTCTCTAAAACAAAAGGAAGATCACAGAGCCTGTTATCATTAATTATGTTACTCATACCATCTTCTCCTATTTCACCTAAACCAATATGTTCGTGCCTATCTTTATTTGAACCTAAAGGATGTTTAGAATCATTTAAATGAATCAATTTAAGGTTACTCAAACCAATTTTTTCATCAAATTCCTCCAAAGTTCGATCTAATCCATCTGGAGTTGATAAATCATATCCAGCAGCGAAAGTATGACACGTATCCAAGGTGACTCCTGTCCTTATTTCAGTTTCTTCTATAATCTTGGCTATTTGATCAAAAGTATGGCCTAAAGTAGTTCCACTTCCCGCGGTTGTTTCCAATAAAATTTCAATTTCCTCATTTGTTTCTAATTTATTAAGAGAATTTATTATTTGGTTTAAGCCATTATCTGGACCGTATCCAGTATGTGTACCAGGATGTATATTAATGTACTCTAAACCAAGTTTTTTAGCCACTAAAACCTCTTTTTTAGTTGCTTCCATCGATTTTGAATACAAATCCTCTTTGGGAGTGGCTAAATTAGGGAGATAACCCTCATGGATTACCATAGGCTCAACGTTTTCCTCCTCATACTTAGCCCTAAATTTATTACATTCTTCATTACTTGGAACATCGAAACTCCATCCTCTGGGTGAGTGCGTAAAAATTTGTCCACAATTCCCGCCTACACTTATTTCTCTATCAATTGATTTTTCAATACCACCTGATATAGAGACATGAGCACCTATTTTTAACATATCAAACACCTTAAATTAATAGAGATAACCAAATATCCCCATAAAACAAACCAATAAAATATCCAGCGACAAGAGGAATAATAAACGGTATCTTAGGAGTAACCCAAGCATAATCTAAATCACTTGATAATTCCTTTAAATCCTTTTTTTTACCAAAAAAACTATTTTCTATGACTTTTTCGTGTCTATTTATGTTTTCAATTGGTTTCCTAAGAGCCACAAGCATCTTAAGAGGTGAAGCAATATCCCTTCTTTTTAAATTAACTAAAAAAATTGTTAACGGATAAACAAGAGTCAATAATAAAGCATTTACTAGAACTGTAAACGCAAAAATCCATCCTTCAATGAAAAAAGGACCAAAATAAGTTGGATATTGAGGAAACAAAACTGAAACAACAATCAAAAACTTCGCATCTGCTCCTCCAAACTCAAAAAACATCAAAAGATAAGATAAAGGAACAATTAATCCAACTGAAATCAATAAATCAATTAAATAAGATATCTCAAATTCATAAAAAGCCACAAACAAACCTAGAGCTAAAAGAGGAAACCATACCTTATTAGGAACTTTTCTTTCCCTATAATCACTATAACAAGCAAACAAAAAAAACGGAACAGAAAAAATTATTTTAATTAATTCAAGATTCAAACAAAATCACCTGCTTCACATCCAATAATAAAAAATTATTAATCAGTTTCTTCATCTAGCGCTTCCCCTACTTCTATACTAAGAGAACTGTCCTCCCTAATACCTCTCTTCTGAGTGTATCTGAACCATCTATTATCAACATTAAGTTCACCTAACCAATGTAATTTTAGGTACTTCTTTCCTTCATGTTTTCTAAGCTCAATGAATCCATCAACATAACTCTTCGTTAAATTAACTAAACCCTCTCGATAATTAGGTGTCAAAGAAATCAATATCAAATTATTTGAATTATTTTCTTCTGCCAAAATAATCTGAAAGAAATTATTAACAACCGATAATTCATCAAAACCAACTAAATTAGTTAAAGAATCAATTACTGTTCTACCTCCATCGCCAATTTGTTTTCTAGCCTTATCGTATACTTTAAGGAATTCATTTAGATTTGAACTGTTCAAAGAAAACTCATGATTTATTTTCTTTTCTCGTAACTTCCAAGAATAACCATCCATGATCTCTAAAAAATTACTTTGACTTATCCCTCTATCATCAAATTCATTATAAACCGAATCAGGTCTTTGATTAGAACAAAAATACAGAGATGGTTCATCATTACTTATACCCTCTTCAATGAAACTGTAGCTAAAAATTTCTTTGTTAGTACCTGGTAAGCCAAGTAAAGCAAGAGAAGATATTTGATTAAGTCCATTTTTCATCAATTCATCCAAACCACTTACACCAAATTTCCTATTCATATCCCTTATTCAATAAATAAAGCTTTAATTTTTTAACTTCTGTGCCAAGAAGTCTCCTTCCTAAATCTTTTGATTTAGGTGGGTGAGGATGTCACATCTTACTAACAAAAATATAAACCAATATTTTAATAAGAACAAATAACAAGAAATATCACTGAAGAACTTTATAGGTGCCGCGGTAGCTCAGACTGGGAGAGCGCTGCCCTGAAGAGGCAGTTGTCCCTGGTTCAAATCCGGGCCGTGGCACTCAAATACTTTTCTGCGCCGATGGTCTAGTGGTATGACATGACCCTGCCACGGTCATAGCCCGGGTTCAAATCCCGGTCGGCGCATGTTTTAAATATTTTTTTTTAAAAGTCCCCATAATTAAATCAAGGAGTAAAATATGGCTAATACATGTGAATCAGCTATAGTTACATGTGAAGATTTTAGGTTACACCAAAAGCCTTTTGGAGAAAACAAAATAGCTGAATTTGTTGAAAAACATAGTGGATCATCTGACATAATAACGCGAGGAGGAGGAATTAAGGACTTAGTCAGGCCTCAGCGACTTGGTTTTAAGGAATCTCTACTTAGAGACATTGAAGTTTCTATAAATCTCCATGAAATAAACACACTTTACTTAATTAATCATGAAGATTGTGGTGGTTATCAGGATTTAGAATTTGATACAAAAGAGAATGAAATAAACCAACATAAGGATGACTTAAAGGAAGCTAAGAAAATTTTGAAAAAAAGATTTCTTGGTCTTGAAATAAAATTGTGTCTTGCAAGAAAAAAATCAGGAGAAACCGGGGTTTTTGAAATTGAAAAAATAGATAATTAGTGAAAGAGAAGCACTAATAATCTAATTATTTAAAAAATATATTAGAAAAAAGGTAAAGTTTCTTAATTTTTAAAAATAACTTAGGATAAGAATAATTTTTTAGATGCGAAAATAATTTGTATATTAATATCTTATCAAAAGTAGTTTAATAAAAGCGGGTGTGGTCTAGTG
>CAYPLQ010000058.1:0-1553 GCA_964411605.1 uncultured archaeon
TTGGAGCAGCATAGAGAACTATTAAAATCAAAACGATTGAAACAAATAATATTCTTTTATAACTTGTTTTCATGGATTTTTCACCTATTTTGCAACTAAAAATCAGTTTTTTATTCATATAAAGGTAGTTAAAGTTTTATTACTTCTTTTCAGTTCATGTGTGTTTATTTTTGTTCAAAATTGTTTAAAACTGTTTATTTTTGTTCAAAAAAGATTTTTAGACTATAAATAAAAAACCAATTAGCAATGAAATCCCTAAAAGAAATAATTCTATGTTTCTAATAAATGAAACAAATTCAAAGTTCTTTAAAGCTATTTTATTACTTAAAACAAAATAAATAATACTTAAAACAGCTATAGCGGCACTAAAATAAAAATAAATCGTTAAATTATATATTGAAAGGAAACCAAAAACTGCTGCGGCAACTAAAAATGACATAGAGGCAAAAGACAAAGCAAAATCAAATAATTGTTTTTTTGAGAAAACAACTAAGGAAAATAAAGAACCAAATCCAATTATTTGTGCTAAAATAATTAATTCTCTACTATTCTCATCGCTCTCCAATTGATGTAGATAATTTAATAAATCACTATACTCTTTTTCACTAAAAGAAAAACTAGGCATGTTCCCAACACCATACCTAACAGCTTCAATTACCTCTTCATCACTAACATCGTTCCAATACTCACTAGAACTAAAATCAACACCGATAACTTCTTTATAATCTCCTAAGGGACCATGACAACTGCCACACTCCTCAACATAAATCTCCTTTCCATTGCCTATAGAAGCTGATGAAACTGGAACTAAAAGCAAAGACAACAGAAAAACTAATAATAAACAAATAACTTTCTGTTTCATCATCTAATTAATTTATTATTCATAAAATAAATAGATTTTTTATGTATATCCTAAAAAAGAATAAATAAATGCAAATAATCAAAGAAATAATTTCTAATTTAACTCAGAAGACAATAGATTTTGCTCCAAATATTTTATCTGCTATTATTTTTTTAATTCTAGCTTTTATAGTTCTAAAAATCATTAATAAATTCTTAAATAGTTATTTATCTAAAAAAATCCAAGAAAATGCTTTGATCCAGATAACTAAATTGATTATAAAACTAGTTGCATATTATACCATTATTTTAACTTTATTAGCTATTCTTGGATTAAATGATTTAGCAGCTTCTTTAGGAACTGCATTAGGTTTTTTAGCTTTAGGAGTGTCCTTTGCACTAAAAAACGTAATAACAGATATTGTATCAGGTTTTTATTTAATAAAAGATCCTGACATACAGAAAGGAGATAAAATAGAATCTGATAAAGGAAGCGGTATTGTTAAAAAAATTGGAATTAAAAAAACTAGGTTAAAAACACCTGAAAACAATGTTCTTGTATTAGCTAATTCCGATGTTGAGAAAAAGTGGACAAAAATAAAAGAAAAAAAGGAAACTATTTAATTCTTTTTTATTAACTTTCCTCTAAAAACTGTTTCAGCCGGTCCTTCCATATAAGCTGTTTCTTCGTTAAATATTATTTTCAAATTACC
>CAYPLQ010000058.1:1610-8200 GCA_964411605.1 uncultured archaeon
TCCTTCGGTTTCTACTTCTACTTCGTCTCCACTTGATTCAATTAATTCCTGGTACACAGAAGCTGAAGCAACGCTTCCCGTTCCACAAGAAAGTGTTTCTGCTTCTACACCTCTTTCAAAGGTTCTAACAATTAAATGGTTCTTTTCTTTTATTTCTACAAAATTAACATTTATTCCATTAGGAAATATATCGTGGTAACGAATACTTGGTGCTTCTTGTTCTATATCTACGTCATTTAGGTTTTCTACAAAAACTACAGCATGAGGAACACCTGTGTTGACAGCACTTACTTTGTAGTCTCCTATTTGTTTTTCCAGAAACCTATTTTCTTTACTGTCTACAGGTATTTTGTGGGCCTCAAAACTTGGTTTCCCCATATCGACTTTAGCCCAAAATTTTTTGTCTTCCCTTGTTTCTATAGATAAAACTCCTGAATTCGTTTCTATTGTCATTTCATCTTTTTTTATTATTTCTTTGTCTCTTGCGTATTTTGCTATGCATCTTATTCCATTTCCACACATATCAGCTTCTGTTCCATCGGAATTAAAAACTCTCATCCTGAAATCTGCTTTGTTTGAGGGAGTAAGAAACAAAACCCCGTCTCCTCCAACTCCAAATCTTCTGTCACAGTATTTTTTTGCAAAACCTGGTTTTTCATCTTCTGTAACGATTTCTTGATCGTATTCATTAATTACTACGAAATCATTTCCATTTCCATGCATTTTTGTGAATTCAATCATCTAGGTTGCCTCTGTTTTTTAAATAAATCATCTATTTCTTCACGTTCCCTAATCAACCAATGCTCATCTTCTTCTACCATTACTTCAGGAGGAAGAGGTCGGGTATTGTATCTTGAAGCCATTGCGTAGCCATAGGCCCCAGCTTCTAATACTGCTAATACATCCCCAACTTCAGCACGAATTGGTCTGTCCTTGGCTAATAAGTCACCTGACTCACATAATGGACCAGCCACTTCTACTGTTTCCTTTATCTCTTTTTTTGGAGCGTCTTCGAGGTATCTTCCTGCGTTCACTGGATTAGTTGCATTAATTATTCCATGATATGATCCATACATCGCTGGTCTAAGCAAAGTATTGAATCCTGCGTCTACTCCAATGTATTTATGGAAAGGATTTTGTTTTTCGTCATTTACTTTTGTTAAGATGATTGAGGTATCTCCAACTAAGAACCTTCCTGGTTCTAGTGCTAGAGTTGGTTCCCCTAAGTTATGTTGCTTCGTTTTTTGTTTAAATGTGTCTGTTACTTTTTTTGCGAATTCATCGAGATCTAAAGACTCTTCATTTGGTTTGTAAGGAATTCCCAATCCACCACCGATGTCAATGAAGTCATAGATAGTGCCTGTCTCTTTGTGGACTCTTCCTGCTACATCCATCATTCTTTCCAAGGCAGGTATGAATTTATCTGGGTCATTTATTCCTGATCCTATGTGCATATGTATTCCTTTGATACAAAAATCGTGTTCCTGAGCTCTTTCATATGCTTCAACTATCTTATCCTCCCAAATACCGAATTTACTTTCCTTTCCACCAGTTATACAGTGATCATGGTGTCCAGCTCCAACACCTGGATTAACTCTAAATGTCATTTTTTAATAAATACTCTAATTCTTCATTTGAGACACTTGTTCCAGTGAAAAGTATTTTTTCTTTGGGAAAACCTGCTTTAATAGCTGAAACTACTTCTCCAACACTAACTGCATCTATCCAACAACCTTCTTGCTTAAGTGTTTTCAATACTGATAAATTTGTGTTTGCTTTACACGCAAAATGGATTCTGTTTTTATTGTATCTCTTATTCAAGGCCTCCTTTAGAGAATGATAGTTTTCTATAATCGCTTTTTTAGAGGTTACATAAGTAGGTGTTCCATATTTTTCTGCCAAATCCAAGGTATTGACTTCTTCAATAAACAAGGTGTCTCTAACAGACAAATGGTTTCTATTCAATTTCTATAACTCCTCCATTCTTTTAACAGCTTCTTTAATTTTTTCTTTATCTCTAGTTAAGGCAAATCTTACGTAGCCTTCTCCATATTCTCCCATACCTATTCCTGGCGTTGTCACAACACCAGCTTCTTCGAGCAATTCTTTTGTAAATTCCATAGAATCATATTTATCAGGGACTTTTGCCCATATATAAAAAGTGGCTTTCGGTTCCTTAGGATCTAAACCAACAGACTCTATTCCCTCCATCAATATTTCTTTTCTTTCTTCATAAGTACTTATATTTTCTTTAACACATTTCTGTGAACTTTTTAAGGCAGTTACTCCAGCTCGCTGAACAGCTTCAAATATACCACTATCTACGTTTGTTTTTACTTCACCCAAACCAGTTAACACTTCTTCGTTTCCTACAACAAAACCAAGTCTCCAACCAGTCATGTTATATGTCTTAGATAAGCTATGGAATTCAACTCCAATATCTTTAGCTCCGTCAATTTCCAAGAAACTAGGAGCCTCATATCCATCATAGGTTATTTCACTATATGCATTATCTTGACAAACAATTAAATCATGTTTTTTTGCAAAATCTACAACTTCCCTATAGAAATCTTTTGTTGCTACAGCAGTAGTCGGATTATTTGGGTAATTCAAAAACATCAACTGAGCTTCTTCAGCATCTTCTTCACTTATCTCATCCAAATCAGGTTTAAAGTCATTTTCTTCCCTCAAAGGCATCTTAATAGGTTCTCCATCACTCAAAATAGTTCCAATTCTATAGACAGGGTAACCAGGATCCGGAACAAGAGCTTTCTCACCCCCATTTATGAAAGCTAAAGGAGTATGCGCGATTCCCTCCTTACTCCCAATCAACGACAAAACCTCTTTTTCGTAATCAAGTTCGACACCAAAGTTTCCTTCATACCAATCAGCCACTGCTTTCCTCAGAGACTCTAATCCCTTATAGCTAGGATAACTATGTGTTGAAGGATCTTTAGCAGCATCACATAATTCTTCAACAATATGATTCGGTGTCGACAAATCAGGGTCACCAACACCAAAATCAATAACATCTACTCCTTTCTCCTCTACTTTCTTTTTCTCTTTATCTATTTCAGCAAATAAATAAGGTGGAAGCCTATCTATTCTTTCAGAATACATAACAAAAAACCTCTACTTTAAAAAAACACCTAAATCTAATAAGTTTTTCTTCAACTAACCACGAAATAAAAAAAGGACTTAGTAAATATAACTTGGTTTTGAATCCTCATCGACATCTTCGTTCTCTGGACAGTTTTGGCAGGTCTCATATGGGATTTCTCCAAATTTCTCACAGACCACAAATATCTTATTATCGTATTCCTCGATATCCCTATAATGCTTGCAATCAATCTCGTCATTTTCAGCAGTAGCCACCAATTTAGTCCACACCTCCATTATAAAAATAATAGTTCATAACTAATCAAAATTTTTAAAAAAAGTGATACTCAAAAGTTCCTTTCAATCGAAGTAACCTCTTCCTAAAAAAAAGAAATACTTTCTTGGTTAATTTTGATAAGTACGCGAATAAATTATTTGTTGTGGCTAAAAATGGAAATCAGTGAATTAAGTAATTGGGGATTACCTCAAGGAGCTATTGATTTAATTAACGACAGAGGGTTTGAGGAACTTTATCCTCCACAAGAGAAAGCGGTGAAGAGAGGTGTATTGGATAACGAAAACTTAGTTTTGTCGATTCCTACGGCAAGTGGTAAGACATTTGTTGCTGAGCTGGCTATGCTAAAAAACATATATGAGGGGGGGAAAGCTCTTTATATTGTTCCTTTAAAGGCTTTAGCTTCTGAGAAGTACCAAGAATTTAAGCAATATGAGAGAGAGGGATTTAAAGTGGGTATATCTACTGGAGACTATGATAGAAGTGGTGATTATTTAGAGGATTTCGATGTCGTTGTCACTACTTCAGAAAAAGCTGATTCATTGCTTAGAACTGGAACAACTTGGTTAAGTGATATTGATGTCGTTGTTGCTGATGAAGTTCATTTAGTTAATTCAGGAGATAGAGGCCCTACTCTTGAAGTTACTTTGGCCAAGTTAAGGAAAATGAATCCAAGTTCTCAGATATTGGCGTTAAGTGCTACTATTAGTAATGCTGATGAAATAGCTAAGTGGTTAGATGCAGATTTAGTTAAGAGTGATTGGAGACCTGTCGAGTTACGTCAAGGTGTTTTATTTGGTAGATCTATTGAATTCCCTTTTTATGGAAATAAGAGACTTGAATCAAAAGCTAAAGATAAAGCAAGTGCTTTAGCTAAAGACACTATAAAGGAAGGGGGTCAAGCACTTATTTTTGCTAATTCTAGGCGTAATTCAAGAGCTGCTGCTAGAAAAGCAGGTGAAGCAATAAAACCTCATTTAGGGCAAGAACTAAGAGGTTACTTGGAGGATATAAGTAATGAATTATTAGATGTTGGAGAAACTACTGAAGAGGTTGAGAAACTTGCATCTAATATAAAAAATGGAGTTGCTCATCACCATGCTGGTTTATTGAATGATCATAGGGAGATTGTTGAAAGAGAATTTAAGAAAGGCAAAATCAGGGTTATTGCTGCTACTCCAACTCTTGCTTGGGGAGTTAATTTACCGGCTAGAAGAGTGATTATCAGGAGCTATAAGAGATACGACCCTGATTATGGAATGAAACCTATTCCTGTTTTGGATGTAAAGCAGATGCTTGGTCGAGCTGGTCGACCAGGATTGGATCCATATGGGGAATCTATTTTGATAGCTAAGAACAGAAGAGAACAACAAGATTTGGTTGATAACTACATAATTGGTGAAACTGAGCCTATTTCTTCAAAACTTGCTCAGGAACCGGCTCTGAGGATGCATATTTTGTCTACGGTTGCAACTAATTTTGCTGGAACTATAGATGAAGTAATTGAATTCATTAAAGAAACATTTTATTCTATCCAAAATCCTTTGAGTGAGATTAAGAGAAAAACAAAGAATGTAATTGATTTTTTGGAAAGTGAGGGATTTGTTGTTAGGGAAGACGGTGACTTAAGAGCTACTAAGTTGGGTAATGTAGTTTCTGAATTATATATTGACCCAAAATCTGCTTCGATTATTTTGTCAGAAATAGCTGAAGGCGGTTTAGAGGAGGAAATTGATTTACTTTACATGGTTTCTAAGACACCTGATATGGATAAATTATATATGAGGAAAAGTGATTATGAATTGGTTCATTCTTATTTAGAAGATAATACACGACTTAAAGAAGGTAAAGAACTTGAAGACTGGTTTTTGAGTGAAATAAAAACTTCTATGTTGCTTCAAGACTGGATAAATGAAAAAAGTGATAGAGAAATAACGGAAAAATATGGAATCAATCAAGGAGATATAAGGAGAAGTGCTAACACTGCAGAGTGGTTATTACATGCTGCGGCCGAGTTATCAAAGGCAACTACTAAGTTATATCATACCAAACTAAGGGAATTACAAAATAGAATGAAATATGGTGTGAAAGAAGAATTGTTGTCTTTAACATCGGTTAAGGGGATTGGAAGAGTTAGAGCAAGGAATCTATCAAAAAACAACATTGAGTCATTAAATGATTTAAAGAATGCTGATATTGATGAATTATCTGATATAAAATCGATTGGGAAGAAAACGGCAGAAAAAATAAAAAACGAAATCCAAAAAAAATGAATCCTATAATAATTGGTGGAACTGTTGAAATAAATGAAGTAAATGATTTCATGGATAAGTTAAAGAGCAAGCCTTATCCAATTCAGGTTATTAAAGCTGATTTATTAGCTAACAAGGATCATTTGGTTTTTGCAACTGAAAAAGCTAGGGAGTCATTTGAAAAAAACCCTATATCTAATTCTTTGTCGATGGAGATTTTGTTGTATGCTGTTGGGGATAGACAGATAAATAAAGCGATTGAAAAAGCTGGTGTGGATAAAGGAAAAAACAAAATAGGACTTGTTTCTTTTAATGAAAACGAAATTAGTGATTTAATAAATGAAATAGGGTTAAAAAGAAATGATGAGGTTCTTGAGTTTAAAAAAGAAAAAATAAATAAAATCAAAGATGTTTTTGATATAACAGATAGGGAAATTGAAGCGGTGGGAGAAAAAAAGATTCCTTTGTTAGTTAAAGAAAGAATAGCTCTTTTGGACCTAAGAAAGTGATTTTTTTATCTTGCTTTAGTTTTTAGTTTGTTTTTTTGTTTTATTTTTTTTAATTTCGTAATCCCTTTTTTTCCTTGCTCTATGTTTCTTGCCTCTATCACAAAAATTCCCTTAAAGGGATGTATTTTTTTTATTATTTCTTGGAAATCTATTTTTCCTTCTCCAATAGCTAAGTGTTTGTCTTTTTTTCCGTAATTATCATGTAAGTGGAGGTGACTGATGTGTTCTTGGTTTTCTAAGAAATCTGTGATTTGGTTTGTTGTGTTAGCGTGGCCAATGTCTAATGATATCGAGAAGTATTGGTTATTTATTGAGTCTACTAAGCCATTGAGTTCGTAGTGGTTTTTTCCTAATATATGTGGCATTTGAGGCATGTTTTCGATGCCTGTCTTTATTTCGTGTTTTTGAGCTGTTTTAGCTATTTCCTCAAATGAC
>CAYPLQ010000059.1:0-8097 GCA_964411605.1 uncultured archaeon
ATTCAGCTCTTGTGATATCCTCTATATGGCATCTTGGAGTAATACCGTGATCAACAACTTCTTGTAGGGTTTCGAGATATTGTTTTTTTGCTTCTTTTCTAGTTTCAAACCCTATTTTGTCAAAAATATGGCAATCGGAAACTGACATCAAAATCCCTGTTTCTTTTATTTCCTCGAATTCATTTAGTAAAGAAACATCAGATTTTTTAGCTCTGATCCAACCAGTTACTTCAGGTTTATCAAAACCAAAATCTAGCATATTTCTTGCTAATTTTTGATCTCTTTCGTTGTAAAGAAAAGTCTCAATCTTTTCTATTCCTATTTTTTGTAAATATTTGTATATTCTTATTTTGTCTTCACTCTTTATTATGACCCCTGGCATTTGGGCTCCTTCTCTTAAAGTTGAATCACTGATTTTTATGTCATCTCTATTTTCTAACTCTACTTTAGGTAAATCATCATAGTTCCTAATCATAGTGAACCTCTTTTGAACCTACTTTTTTGATTACATGTCTCACATTTACAGACTCAAAGAACTTATTTCTTAATAAAGAAAAATTTTTCCAAAAAATAATTGAATTAAAAAATATTGTTTTATATTAAAAAATATTGTTTTATTTTTGTGATATTTTTTAAGAAAAATTTTTAGAGTTCCTAGTTTCTCTTGAAACCTATTGCAATCTAAATCCTCTTTTTTATTTTCTTAAGTTTTTCGTGGTTTTTAAATTAAATTTCAGTTAATTTAGTTTTTTTATTAAATTAAAACTATTTTTTTCTTTTTGTTGGTTTTTATTTTTTAATTAATTTTAGGTAAATCTATATCTTCAATTCTAAGGGTCGACACTTAAAATCATAATGGATGAAAAAAAAAAGAAATAGATAGGTAAATAAAGGAAAAACTAAAGAACTCATAGGTCTAAGAAAAATAAAAAAAGTTGTGATTGAATAATAAAAAGAAATATTTTTTAGAAAAAGGAGGTTGATTGAGATAAAAGAAGAAAAAATAGATCTAGAGATGGTGAAAAAAGTTGCAAACTTATCTAAATTAGAGATTGATGAAAAGGATCTCGAAGATTTTAGAGACCAATTTATTAATATTTTAGATTACTTTGAAAAACTAGATGAAGTTGATGCTGAAGACGTAAAACCAACATCTCATGCCATGGAAATTATTAACGAGGTTAGAGAAGATGTCGTAAGCGATGAATTTGATAACGAAGAAGCTCTGAAAAATGCTTCAAAAAAAGAAGACGGTTACTTTAAGGGTCCAAGGGTGAAAGACTAATGGATTCAGTTGAAACGATAAAAGAAATAAAAAAAGGAAATAAAAGCTCTCTTAGTCGACTTAATCAATTTATTGATAAAATAAATAAAAACGAAGACCAAATAAATGCATTTATTACGTTAAATATAGATGAAGCAAGGGAAAAGGCAAAAAAAATAGATCAAAAAATTCGGAATGGAGAAGAAGTTGGAAAACTTGCAGGAATGCCAGTTGCCATAAAGGACTCGATTCTAACAAAGGACATTAAAACGACTTGCGGCTCACAGATGTTAGCTGACTTCAATCCTCAATACAATGCAACTGTTATAAACAAAATAAAAAAAGAAGATGGCATAGTTCTTGGAAAAACAAATTGCGATGAATTCTGTATGGGGACTTCAACTGAAACAAGTTATTTTGGACCAACTAAGAACCCAATTGATAAAAAGAATGTCCCAGGAGGATCTTCAGGAGGAAGTGCCGCTGCAGTAAAATATGGAGCAACAAATTTTTCATTAGGATCTGATACAGGTGGTTCAGTTAGATGTCCAGCAGCATTCTGTGGTTCAATTGGATTGAAACCAACATATGGAGCTGTGTCAAGATATGGTTTAATTGCTTATGCAAGTTCTTTAGATCAGATAGGGCCAATAACTGATTCTGTAAAGGAAGCAGCTTATTTATTTGATATTATTAGTGGGAAAGATGAAAAAGATTCAACTTCAATAGATTATCCAGAAAATAAAACATCTACGTCTTTTAGTATAGATTTAGATAATAAGACAGTAGGTGTTCCTGAGGAATTTTTTGGAGAAGGTGTGGAGGAAGATGTTAAATCTGAAACAAAGAAATCAATTAAAAAATTAGAGGATAGAGGAGCTAATATAGAATCCGTAAACATAGAAAGTATGGAGTATGCGTTACCTGCTTATTATATAATAGCAATGGGTGAAGCAAGTAGTAATTTAGCTAGATTTGATGGAATAAGATATGGATTTAATTCTTCAGAAAAGAAAGGATGGGAAGAAGTTTTTTCAATGAATAGAGGAAAAGCATTTGGAGAAGAAGTTAAGAGAAGAATAATGTTAGGTTCTTATGCTTTAAGTGCTGGTTATTACGAAAAATATTATCAAAAAGCCCTTAAAATAAGAACTTTACTTAAAAGAGATTTTGAAAAGGCCTTAAAGAAAACAGATTTTTTAGTATCTCCGACAATGCCTTTTAGGCCGTTTGAATTAGGTGAAAAAATAGAAGATCCCTTGTCTCTTTATTTAGCAGATATTTTGACTGTTCCAGTAAATATGGTTGGTTTTCCAGCAATATCAGTTCCCTCTGAAGAGGAAGACATTGGTGTCCAAATAATTGGTGAACCATTTAGTGAATCAAAACTATTGGCAACCGCAAATGTTCTTGAGGAGGAAAATCAATGAATGTGACAATTGGGTTGGAAGTCCATGTACAGTTATTGACACAAAGTAAATTATTTTGCGAGTGTAAAACGAATTATAGAGACTCAGATCCAAATACCCATACTTGTCCAGTTTGTTTAGGTTTGCCAGGTAGTTTACCAAGTCTCAACAAAAAAGCAATTGATTATGGAATAATGGCTGGTCTGGCACTAAACTGTGATATAGCAAGTGAGATGAAGTTCCATAGAAAAAACTATTTCTATCCTGATCTACCAAAAGGATTCCAAATAACTCAATATGATTCTCCTTTAGGAAAAAAAGGGAAAATAACACTTAGCCAAAATAAAGAAATAAGGATAAAAAGAATACATCTAGAGGAGGATCCAGGAAGATTAATCCATCCAAAAACGAAGAGGTATAGTTTAATTGATTATAATAGATCCGGTATTCCTTTATTAGAAATTGTTACAGAACCAGATATGGATTCACCAAAAGAGGCTCGTGAGTTTTTACAAAAAATAAGAGAAACTCTTGAGTTTTTAGAGATTTTTGATGGGTCACTGGATGGAGCGATGAGATGCGATGCAAATATTTCATTAGAAGGTGGAGGAAGAGCTGAAGTAAAAAACATTTCCTCCTACAAAGGTGCTGAAAAAGCTTTATCTTATGAAATAACAAGACAAAAAAACCTATTGAGACGAGGAAAAGAGGTTGAGAGAGAGACAAGGCACTTCGATGAAAGCCAAGAGATTACAACTTCAATGAGACAAAAAGAACAAGAACATGATTATAGATACTTTCCAGAACCTGATTTACCCTTAATAGAGATTTCAAAAGAAAAAATAGATTCAATAAAACATAAATTACCTGAATTACCAGAAGAGAAAAGAAATAGATTCATTGAGGAATATGATGTCACTACTGATCAAGCAAAATCTTTAACAACTTCAAAAGAGATAGCGGATTTCTATGAAGACATAGTTAAGGAAATAGATCCTAAAACAACAGCGACCTGGGTTACAGATGTTTTAAAGGGAGAACTAAATTATAGAGATGTTAAATTATCAGAATCTAACATAAATCAACAAAATTTCACTAGTATTTTAAAGAAATTAACAAATGGCAAAATAACTGAAAAAGGTGCAACCAAGATTATAAGAAAGGTACTAGACCAAGGAACCACTCCTGAAGAAATAATCCAAAAAAATGACCTATTAGCTATAAAAACCGATGACTTAGATGATAAAATAAAAAAAGTATTAAATGAAAACCCGGGTGCAGTAGAGGATTATAAAAACGGTAAGAAAGAATCATTAAATTACTTGGTTGGCCAAGTAATGTCTGAAACAAATGGTAAAGCTAAGCCAGAGGAATCAAGAAACAAGATAAAAAAAATGCTGGAGGAGCAATGAATGCAGAATTTAATTATAGCTGAAAAAGATAATGCAGCAAAAAGAATATCTGAAATATTGTCTGAGGGTTCTTATAATACTGAAAAAGTTAAAGGAACTAAGGTATATAGCTATAAAAATAAAAAGGAAATAAATAAAGTTGTTGGGTTAAGAGGACATATACTGAAACTAGATTTTAATCAAAAGTACAGTAATTGGCAAGAAACGGATCCAGAAAAGTTGATTAGAGCTGATTTAGAGAAGAAACCACTTCATGAAAAAATTGTTTCTGCAATAAAAGAATTGAGTAAAGAAGCCCGTAACATCATAATAGCAACTGATTATGATAGAGAAGGAGAGTTAATAGGATCAGATGCATTGAAGGTAATTGAAAATGGAAAAAACATAGAAAGAGCTAAATTCAGTTCTTTGACGCAAGGAGAAATAAATAAAGCATTTGAAAACACTGGTAAATTAGATGAAAACCTATCAGCTTCTGGTGAAGCAAGACAAATAATTGATTTAATCTGGGGGGCATCACTGACCAGATTTATTTCTCTAACAGCAAAGAGATATGGAAATAATTTCTTATCAGTAGGAAGAGTTCAAACACCTACACTTTCTTTAATAGTGGACAGAGAAAAAGAAATTGAAAAATTTGATCCTGAAACCTATTGGAAGATCTCAGGAGAATTTTTAGCAGGAGAAGAAGAATTTTCAGCATCTCATGAAGAAGGGAGGATATGGGAAGTAATAGAAAATATCGGGGAAAAGGCTATTGTTTCTGAAGTAAGTAAGCGAAAGAAAAAAGAAAAACCACCTATTCCCTTTAACACAACTCAATTTCAAAGAGCAACTGGTGCAATTGGTGTTTCCCCTTCTTTGGCTATGAGTGTGGCAGAAAGTCTATACACTGAAGGATTTATAAGCTATCCCCGAACCGACAACACTGTTTATCCTGATGATTTAGATTTTAGAGAAATCTTAGATGAACTTTCGAATAGTGATGAGTTAGGGGAATTCGCGGTTTCTCTTTTGGAAAAAAATGATTTTTCCCCAACAAGAGGTGACAAAGAGACAAAGGATCATCCTCCTATTTATCCGACATCATTAGCTAAAAAAGATGATTTAAATGATCTGGAATGGAAAGTTTATCAATTAGTTGTTAGAAGATTCTTCGCAACCTTAGCATCTAAAGCAATTAAAAAAATTATTGACGTAAAAATTGATTCTAATGGTGAAAAATTTAAAACAAAAGGATCTAAATACTTAGATCTTGGTTGGAGATGGTATTATCCTTATTATAGTAGAAAAGAAAAAGAAATTCCATCATTAAAAAAAGACATGGAATTAAAGGTTCTTGACAAAATTAAAGAGGAAAAAGAAACAAAACCACCTAATAGATTTGGTTCTAATAGATTAATGTCAAAAATGGAGGATTTAAACCTAGGTACAAAAGCTACAAGACACAATATTTTGTCTAAATTATATTCAAGAAACTATATACATGGAAATCCACCTAAACCAACTAATACAGCTAAATCAGTAATAGAAGCCTTAGAAAAATATGCCGAAGAAATTACCGAACCTGAAATGACTTCAACCCTAGAAAATGAGATGGATGAGATTAAAGAAGGAAAAGTCAAGGAAGAAGAAGTTGTTGAAGAATCTAGAACTATGTTAGAAAAGGTTTTTGATGAATTGAGGGAAAATAAAGAAAAAATCTCTGATTCACTGAGAAAAGGGTTAAGAGAGGACAAAATAATAGGAAAATGCCCAGAATGTGGTGAAAATCTAATTATAAGGAGATCAAAAAAAGGATCAAGATTTGTAGGATGTTCTGGGTACCCTGATTGTGAATTTTCTTTACCATTACCTAAGAAAGGGAAATTAATTAAAACAAAACAGAAATGTGAAGACCACGGAATGCATAAATTAAAAGTGAAAAGTAAAGGAAATTCCTGGTTCCTTGGCTGCCCCCAATGTAATTATGATGAATGGAATAAAGAAAAAGATTAAATTAAATTAATTTCTTCTCCTATTCCTTCGTCAATTGCATTTTTGTAGACCCTATATCCTGTGGCTACATCCTGAATGGCTAATCCAGTAGAATCAAATACAGTTATTTCTTCTTCATTTTTTCTTCCTTGTTTTTCCCCAATAACAATCTCGCTTAACTCACTATAGATATCCGTTTCACTTATTTCTCCATTCCTTAGTGGAACATTGATCTCGCCAGCATGTGAAGCAGTTTCTAACTGCTCTACCACAATTTTGGCATCTTTCAAAACCTGGCTTTCAAGTTCCTTTTTTCCTTTAGCATCAGCCCCTATCGCATTTATATGACCTCCCTTATTTAACCAATCTTTTTTCATTCTTGTTTCTTTCACAGGTGTTGTTGTAACTAAAATATCAACTTTTGGCACTAAATCTTTTATTTCATCACAGATCTCTGCTTTCACATCTTCATTTAAAATAAGGTTTTTTAAATCCTCAGCTGATTCTTTAGACAAATCATAAATAAAAGCTTTATCGATATCCAGAACCTGATTTATAGCTAAAAATTGATAATGAGCTTGTACACCAGCTCCAACAAAACCTAATCTACTTGAATTCTTTCGAGCCAAATGTTTTGTTGCCACAGCCCCTGCAGCACCTGTCCTGTAGGAAGTTAATGCAGTAGCATCCATTAAACAAAAAGGGAAACCATTTTTAGGGTCAACTAAAACCAATAAGGCCATTACAGTAGGTAAATCTTTGTTACCAGGATGGGAATTCACTAATTTACAACCAGCAACATCTTCTTCTTCAAGATAACCTGGCATTGACCTATAGTCGCCATTGTATTGATCGAAAAAAAGATATTTTTTTGAAGGTACTTGAGCATGGTTTTTTCCTAATTCAGTGAATGCTGATTCAACACATTCAATAGCTTCTTCAATAGACAAACAACTATTCACTTGTTTTTTATCTAATTTGAGGGTTGATTTTTTATTCATTTTAATACTTATTTATTGCTTTAACTATTTTATTAATTATATCTGATTCATCTTTTTCTTCGACAGCAGTACCTGTTACAATTATGTCGGCACCGGCTTTGGAAATTTTTGCTGCGTCCTTTGGATTATCTATTCCTCCTCCGACAATTAAATTGGATTTTATGTTTTTTTCCACAGCTCCAATCATTTTTAAGGGTACATAGTTGCTAGCACCTGAACCTGCTTCTAAATAAACATAATCCATTCCCATGTACTGTCCAGCTAAAGCATAAGCCACAGCCGCCTCAGGCTTATCTCTGGGAATATTTTTAGAATCACCGACAAAACCAACAGTTCCTCCTGGTTCAACAATCAAATAAGCCATGGAAAGCACTTCTAAGTCATAATTTTTTATTACAGGAGCACCTAGAAATTGAAAACCAGAAATATACATTTTGTCTCTAGAATTCAAAAGACTCATGAAAAAAACTGCATCTGCTTTATCAGTTAAACCAGTGTGGTCTTGAGGAAATAATACAACTTTTAAATTTGTTTGGTCCTTGATTTCATCAACAGTTTCTTCTAATCTCTTTAAGCCACCGCCAATTGATCCACCAACCATTATTGCGTCTGTTCCAGCATTTTCTGCAGCGGATGCCATTTCTCCAGCTTTTTTAGGAACTTGTTCATCTGGATCAATTAGGGTTAAATGATTTGTACCTTGACTTGAGAGGATTTCATCTAAACTCATCTTATCACCTGAAAGATTCCTACCTAACAAAAAAAGGCAGGAAAATCTAGGAAAATTTTTGTTTCGATTAATCATAAAATTATGGAATAAAAATAATCTCTCTTTTCAGATTTTTATTTAACAAAAAAATTAAGGAAATAATAATTCCTTTAGGGAACCTATTAAGGAAAATAAATAATATATGCAATAAATCTAAGAATTATTTAATCTAACTTTAAGCTACAAATTTTATTTTTTAGTATAGAACTGATTTAATTATCCTCTTCCTTCTTTTGATTTTTGCCTAAGACCCTTATACCCACAT
>CAYPLQ010000060.1:0-6774 GCA_964411605.1 uncultured archaeon
TTCCCTAAAGACTTCAATGTTTTTTGGGTTATTTAAATCATGTTTTTTTTCAGATAATATCTCTAATCCATCGAAACTTGATTTCTTAATTTCCTTTATTACTTCACTTGGTTTTTTGTTAATTGTTTTATGGGAAGCGTAATGTATCTTATTCATTTAGTTTCTCCTTTTTTAGGTAATCGGCTCACCTTCTTTGGTTTTCGGTGCCAACCAATCGATTAATTCTTCTCCATTTTTTATTTTTACTTCAATAGTTCCAAGAGGTGCGTTTTCTTGGAAATTTATTTTTCCCACAGTTGCAGCTTGTTTATTTAATGAAAAAACAAATTTATTTTTTAAGATAATTTTTCTTGCTGTATCAGATATTTTTTGTTCTAAAATCCTTTTTTTTAGTTTTTGGAGGTTCTTTTTATCGCCTTTTCCTATTAAGTAGTCTTTATTAGGTTTTTTTATTTTTTCTATTTCTATTTCTGGAAATAACTTCTTTATGGCTTGTTTTACTTTTTTTGTTGATTCTGTTGGATATACTGGTGCTTTAATCTCTACTTCAGTCATCTATTTCACTTATTATTTGCTTGATTTTTTGTTCAAATTCCTTTTTTGTTGTCTCGTTTTCTATTTTGTAGTCAGCTTCCTGTATAGCCTCATTCAATCCCCAATTTTCTTCTCTTTCTTCTTTTTCGAGAAATTGGTTCCATGAAGTAGCGTCATCAGTTCTTTCTCTTTCTTTTATTCTGTTAAATCGTGTTTCTTTACTGGCTAATATTGCTATTGAAATGAATTTTTTTCCAAATTCTTTTCTATAGGCATCTACTTCAGCTTTTCCTCTTATTCCATCAATTGCAACTAATTCATGGTCTTTTTGTTTTATTTCTGGAATAGCTAATTTTGCAATTGCATCCATTCCGTTTTTTTCTCTTAAGTTATTAGCGATCATCCCGATGTTTTTTTCTGTTAATGGGTATCCTCTGTCTCTTGTTTCTTGTCTCACACAATCACCCATAACTACTACGGGAACATCTTGAGGTAATGAGTTTGCGGCTGTTGTTTTGCCTGAAGCTTGTTTTCCAATAAATCCAATTATTTTACTCAAACTTCCACGTCTCCTCTTTCTTTGGTTCTAACATAGATGTTTTCGTAATCTACTTTCTTAGCTTTATCTATTAACTCACTTCTAGAAAGTGTATTTAGTTTTTTGTATTCTTCCTTATAAGCGTTTTCGGTTCTCCCTTGCTGTAATACATACTTTTCTTTTTCTAAGAATTTTATTATTTCTTTAATTTCTTTTAAATCAATTTTATTCCTAAATAAAGTAGTTGTTAGCTCTATCTCTACTTTGCTTTCTCTCAAATTATTTAGAGTTTGTTTTATTTTACTTAAATCGACATCTGTGTCTGTTACTTCAGAATATTTTTTTTCATTATTTAGAGGGGCCTTGATGTCCATTGAAACAAAATCCAGATAATTTTTGTTCAGTAATTTATTTACCTCATCTGGATAATAACCATTTGTGTGGATTCCTACGAGTAAATTGCTTTGTTTACAGTATTTGGCTAATTCTTTTACTGCTTCAGCCTGCATCATCGGTTCTCCACCTGAGAAAATGACTCCATCTATGTACTTAATCGATTCCTTGATTTTTTTGGTGATTTCTTTTAGCTCAATGTAGTTGTTTTCTTCTAATAATTCATGGTTCTGACAATAGGGGCAATTAAATACGCATCCCCTTAAAAAAATTGTCATAGTGGCTTTGCCTGGCCAATCTAGAGTTGATAAAGGTACGGTGTCACCAAAGTTTACTTTCATAGTATTTTTATCTCCGATGTAAATATACATCTATATCAACATATTTAGTGCGGGGATTATTTATGAGGAGTTTTATTTCGGTTGATTTACCTGATGAATTAACTGGTAGAATTAAAAACCTACAGGATCGGTTGAGAGAAACTAATGCCGACATAAATTATGTTTCCCCAGAAAAAGTCCATGTTACTCTAAAGTTCCTTGGTGACGTCGATAAAAAAATGGTTCCTAGAATTGAAGAAAAACTAAGAAATGCTTTAAGTGGTTTTAGTGAATTTAAAGCGTCTATTGAAGGAGTAGGTGTTTTTCCCAACATGGATTACATAAAAGTGATTTGGTTAGGTGTTGATAGAGGGGAAAAAGAATTCGAACAATTATTTTCTTCCGTTGAACAAGAAATGGTTGATTTAGGTTTTGAAGAAGAGGAACATGATTTTGTTCCACATGCGACAATTGGGAGAGTTAAGAGCGGTAAAAACAAAGGTAAACTAATAAATAAACTAAAAAACATAGAAGAAGCATATATAGGTAAAATAGATGTCAATAAAGTGCTTTTAAAGAAAAGTGAACTAAAACCTAATGGCCCTGAGTACACTACACTCAGAGAGGTGGATTTAGATTGATTGAGGAGGTTATTGAAGACATTGAACCATCTGATGAAGAGAGAAACAAATTAAGGCAAACTACATTGAAACTAGAGGATTTAATTAAACAAAAAGCTGATGAATTAGGTATAGATGCTGAGCCAAGGTTAGTTGGTTCTTCTGCAAGAGGTACGTGGTTATCGGGTGATCGAGACATTGATTTTTTTATTTTGTTGCCAATGAACTTAGATACTGAGGAGTTCAGAAGAAAGGGATTAAGATTAGCTAAGGAGGTTGGAAAAGAAAGTGAAAGATACTGGGAGGACTATGCTGAACATCCCTACGTTAAAGCTTTATTTAATGAATTTGAAGTTGATTTGGTTCCAGCGTATAACATCGATGAAGCTAGTGAAGTTCGCTCTGCCGTAGATCGAACTCCTTTACACGATGATTATGTTTCTTCCAGATTAGATACTGGTCTTAAAAGAAATATACGGGTTCTAAAAAAATTCATGAAATCCAATAATGTCTATGGCGCGGAATTAAAGATAAGGGGTTTTTCAGGTTATTTAACTGAATTAATTACTCTTTATTACGGAGAAAAAAATGATGATGACTTAAATTCTTTTAATAATGTTCTTAAGGCAGCTTCTGAGTGGAAAGGTGATGAAGTAATTGATTTAGAAAATCATGGTTGTTCTAGTGAATTTAGTGGGCCTTTAATTGTTGTTGATCCTGTTGACCCAGATAGAGATGTTGCTGCTGCTTTGATAACTGAAAAATGGTCTTATTTTGTAGCAGCTTCTCAGAGTTATCTTAATCAAAAAAGAATAGAGTTTTTTGGAGAAAAATCAAATAAACATAATTTAAATGAAGTTATAAATGGTTTCAAAGAGAGAAAAACAGAGATAGTTGCTTTAGAATTTGATAAACCTGATTTAGTTGATGATACTTTGTTTCCTCAGTTATATAAGACAGAAAATTGGATAAAAAATATTTTAGAACAAGAAGGATTTAATGTGATTAGATCAGGTGTGTTCAGAGATAATGAAAAGGCCCTGGTTTTTTTTGAAGTAGCGAGCAAATTACCTAGGGTTGAAAAACACGTTGGTCCTCCTGTAACAGCTAAAGAACATTCGGAGGATTTCATCGAAAAATACTTACATGAAGATGTTTTTTCTGGACCGTTTATTGAAAAAGATAGGTGGGTAGTTGAGAGAATAAAGAAAAAAAATTCACCACATGAAGTAATAAACGAGAAGATAAGTGATTATAAGCAAAGTGGAGTCGGTAAGAACCTAAAAAGAGTTAATAAAGAAGTTTTAGTGGGAGCAAGTGTACTTAAGGATAGATACATTGATTTCTTTGGAAAATATTTAGATAAAAAAGCTCCTTGGATGCCTTAACCTCTTTAATTACCTTAAGTAGAGATTAATTTTTTTCTAAAAGAGGCATTTTTTCTAGGTTACGCATAACTCTTTCTCTAGATTCCTCTAAAATTGGTTTTTTCTTTATTTCTCCGTTTTCCATTACTTTTTGAAGTAGTGGTTCTTTTTTGTTTGGTTTTTTTTCCTTAAATAATTTTATTTCGTCATTGAAGTCCTTGTCTCTATATACTTGTTTTTTTCCACCTATTTTTCCTCTTTTAGCACTGAATTCTTCCTCAACTTCAACTAAATCCAATCCAAAATCAATTGGATCTGCACTACTAACCGAAGTACCTACGCCAAAACCATCAACGAATTCTTTTAGCTCTTCTATTGCTTCTACATCTATGTTTCCACTAATAAATATTTCAACTTCTTCATAACCTCTTTTATCGAGTTCCCATCTTGTTTCCTTTATTATTTCTTTAAAATTACCTCTTCTACTACTAGGAGTGTCTAATCTAATTGCATCCAAGTCATTTTTCAGTTCCTTTGCAGCCCTAATTGATTCCTGTTTTTCATCACAATAAGTATCACATAACATAACTCTCGGAATTTCAGGTTCTAAGACATCGTTATAGGCATTCCAAGCCTCTTCTTGTTTACCAAATTATTAATGCATGAGGCATTGTTCCACTTGCCTCTATACCTAGTTCTTGGGCAGCTGCTTTATTACTTACTCCATCCATTCCTCCTAAATAAGCACTTCTTTCTATTAAAGGAGATATAAATGGATGTTGTCTTCTTGTTCCAAAAGACAAGACCTCTTTATCTCCAGCAACCTTTTTTATTTTAGCTGCTTTAGTCGCTACTCCTGAATTATGACATAATATTCCCAATAAACTTGTTTCATATCTACAGAAATCTAAATAATTTCCTTCAATAAACAAAACAGGTTCTTGGGGTTTAAAAAAAGATCCTTCTGGCATAGAATATACATTAATTGGTTTATTTTCTAATAAATTCAGAACCTCCTCTAAACCAGCAAATATTCCTCTTGAAGAAGCTGTTACTTCTGCAACTACTTCTGGGTTTTTTTGTTTTTTTTCTAAAATCTCCTCTGTCCTTAAGAAATAAATGTCCGTTGCCTCACCATTTTCTAGTTTTTCTTGATCTAAAACATAGTAATCTTTCTCAATCAATTCGACACCTCAAGTTTTTTAATTAACCAATGATTTTCGATTAATTAAACCATTTCTTTGTTAATTGTTTTATTTTATTTGATTTTTGTATTGTTTCCTTACTCAGATCCAGTTCACGTTCTCCAACCATTTTTTTATACGAAACAGATGTACCTAGTCCCTTCAAAGTTGCTAATATTGACATTGGCAATACATCTAAATTATACCCTCCCTCAAGCAAACAAATAACTGGTTTATTTAATTCATTCAACATTTTTGTCATTTCTTCATATGCTTCATTACTTAATTCCATTTCTGAATAATTGTCTTTTAGGTGCGCGTCAAAACCACCAGAAACAAATAAGCAGTCTGGATTAATTTTTTCTAAAATAGGTAACAAGATTTCATCAAACACATATAAGTAATCTAGGTCATTTTTCCGAGATGATAATGGCAAATTTATGTTGTAACCCTCTCCATCTCCAACACCAATCTCATCTATTTCCCCCGTCTGTGGATAATGGGGTTTTTGATGAATCGAAAAATAAAAAACCTCTTTCTTATCATAAAAAGCATTTTGTACACCATTACCATGGTGAACATCAAAATCAACAATAGCTACCTCTTTACCTTCCCTAATAGCTTTTTCAGCTAAAATCGCTATGTTATTAAATAAACAAAACCCCATAGCCTTTTCTTTTTCAGCATGATGCCCGGGTGGCCTCAACAAACCAAAACCATTTTTTTCAGTTCCTTTTAAGTCCTTAAATAGACTTATTCCCGCTCCAACTGCTCTTCTTGCAGCTTTTAATGATTTCTCACCCAAAAAAGTGTCAGGATCTAACTTTCCTCCACCTTTTTTACTTAATTCCTTTATCTTTTCTATGTACTCTTTAGAATGAAAATAACCTAGAACCTCGTCACTACCTAATTCAGGATCTGCTTTTTCAACCAGACTCCATGTATTTTTTTCATTAAAAACATCTATAGTTCTTTCTAGTCTCTCTTTTCTCTCAGGATGCCCTTCGGGGTTTTTATGCAACAAAAAATCAGAATGATATGCTATTTCCAATTTATTTTAACCAAAGAAATTTATGATTTTATCTCTTTTGTTTTTTATCAAAAAACTTTTATTTAATTACATTCCATGTTTTTCCAATGATTTCTTAGAAAAAAATACATAAAGAATAACTGGGTTTCTGGAAAAAGGGAGTCTTTCATGAATAAATATATTGGTAAAGAAGAAAAAAGACAGTTTGTTCATCTCTTACTGGGTGCTTTATTTGTTTTTTTACTCGAGAAAAATTATTTAAAACAAATTGGTTCTTTTTTTCCATTTAAATCAATTGAACCAGAAGCAAAGGTTTTGTTTTTAGTTCTAATATTTGGTTTAGTTCTTTCTTTTTTATGCAGAAGATACAATATCCCTTTCTTTCATTTTTTCCTTAAAAAATTTGAGAGAAAAGATGTTATGGAAGATAAACCAGGTAAGGGAGTTATTTTTGGTGTTGTTGGTGTTCTTTTTGTGGTTCTTTTCTTTGAAGAAAACATAACCAAGGCATCTGTTTTAATCTTGGCTTTTGGAGATTCTCTTTCCAATTTAGTTGGATCTAATTTTGGTAAGATAAAGAATCCATTAAATAAAAATAAGTTTGTTGAAGGTACTTTAGCAGGAATTGTTTCAGCTACTATTGTGTCGAGTTTTTATTTCCCTTTAATAGCTTGTTTTATAGCTTCAACTGTTTCTATGTTCTTTGAATCCGTTGAGAAACGAATCGATGATAATGTTGTTATACCTATTACTTCGGCTTTTATTTTATTTCTTCTTTTAAATCTTTT
>CAYPLQ010000060.1:6831-8036 GCA_964411605.1 uncultured archaeon
AGAAAACTGACCTATAATCGGTCAGCTGCTAGTTCTATGTCTTCTGCTTTTACTGTTTTTCTGTTAGCGTGTTGAGCTAACTTAACAGCTTCTTCTGAAACTTTTTCTCCATACTCTTCTAGTACTTTGGCTAATGCTTCTCTTGCTTCTTCACTAACTCTTTCTGCACCGCCGTTTCTAATAATCCTATCAACTGGTGCTAATGGTAGTTCGGTCATATTATCACCTTCGTTATGGTTTTAAAGCTTTCTACATAAATAATTTTCTATCAATAATAAGAAATATAGGTTTTTAATCCCATCATTAGATTAATGGTAACTGTTAATATATTAGATGCATCAGCATTAATTACTGGTGGAATCCCTGAGAATAAAAATATCACTGTTGAAGAAGTATATGAAGAAGTGAAGGACGAAAAATCTAAACTTGAAATGGATTTGAATTCAATAAATGTAGAAAGAGCAAAGGAAGAATACCTTAAAAAAGTGGGTGAAGTTGCTGAAGAAACAGGTGATGTTTACAAATTATCTATTCCAGATAAGAAACTAATTGCTTTAGCATTAGAACATAGGGAAAAGGGAGAAAACACCAAAATGATTAGTGATGATTATGCCATTCAGAATATGATGGAGAAACTAGATATACCTTATAAGGGAGTGAGGCAAAAGGAGATCAACAAAAAAATTGTTTGGAAAAAAATATGTAAGGGATGTAAGAGAAAAATAGATAAAAGTACTTTAGAAAAATGTCCATACTGTGGAACCGAACTAAAACTAATTTCAGAAGAACAAAAGAACATAGAGAATGAATAGATATGGATACATTAAAGTTATTTAGTCAGAAACCCAAAATTTTTCCAATGGGTCTAAAATGAATATTGATGAATTAGCAGAAAAAGCCAGGAAACTAAAAAACAAGGGATTAAACACAGGAGCTATAGCTGATGAATTAAATGTTAGTAAACAAACTTCTAAGTGGTTAATTTCTAGAGGAACATCCGATAACAAAACAAGAGCGCCCAAGGATTTTTTTATAGAATGGGATGAAGTTGGTAGGAGTTCAAAAAGAATAAAGCATCTCTCAAAGGCTTTGGTTAGTTTAGCTAAAGAAGAATTCGATGAAGTAGAGACAGTGATTGGTATAGCAACGAGTGGAATTCCCTTAGCTTATTCAGTTGCTGACAAACTTGATGCTGAGTTATCGAT
>CAYPLQ010000061.1:0-6855 GCA_964411605.1 uncultured archaeon
TTCTGAAACACTCTTATGTTCTTCTTCGAGATTCTTTTTTTCTAATCCAGTTAACTTCTGTAGTCTCATCTTCAGAATAGCATCTGATTGGTCATTACTTAAGTCATATCGATTAATTAATTTATTTTTCGCAGCTTCTTTTTCTTCAGATCCTCTTATTAATTCAACAACTTCCTCAATATTCTCTAAAGCAATTAACAAACCATCTAGTATATGTAACCTGTTTTCAGCTTTTGTTAATAAATACTGCGTTCTTCTTTTTACAACCTCAACCCTATGATCAATGAATTCATCAAAAATCTCTTTTAGATCTAATAACTCAGGTTCTCCATCAACAATAGCTAAATTCGTTATTCCAAAAGTTTTTTCCAAATAAGTTTTTTTGTATAATTTATTTAAAACAACATCGGGATTGGCTTTAGTTTTTAAATCAACGACAATTCTAAGGCCCTCACGATCCGATTCATCTCTCAAATCACGTAACCCATCTATTTCTCCTTCTTTAACTAAATCAGCAATTTGTTCCACAATCTTCGATTTCTTGACATTATATGGGATTTCATTAACCAAAATACGGTTTTTCTCTCTTAAAACCTCTACTTTAGCTCTATTTGTTACTTTTCCCTTACCGGTTCTATAAGCTTCTTCAATACCCTCTTTCCCCATTATTTTGCCACCAGTAGGGAAATCCGGGCCCTTAAGATCCTTCATTAATTCATCTAAACCAATATTTGGGTCTTCAATGTACTTAACAACTGCATCAATAACTTCTCCGAGATTATGAGGTGGAATATTGGTGGCCATACCCACAGCTATGCCACTAGAACCATTCACTAAGAGATTAGGTACTTTACTAGGTAAAACAACGGGTTCTTGAAGAGATCCATCAAAATTATCTCTAAAATCAACGGTGTCCTTATTCAAATCATAAAGCATTTCCTCAGCAAATTCAGTTAACCTACCAGCAGTGTACCTCATCGCTGCAGGAGAATCTCCATCCAAGGAACCAAAGTTTCCTTTGCCATCAACTAATGGATAACGCAAAGAAAAGCTCTGAGCCATTCTAACAAAAGCATCATAAACAGCTTGATCACCATGAGGATGGTACTTACCTAAAACATCCCCAACAACTCTAGCACTTTTCTTATAGGGCTGAGTATGTTTCAACCCCATATCCCACATCGCATACAGAATTCTTCTATGAACAGGTTTCAAGCCATCACGCACATCAGGTAAAGCCCTACCAACAATAACACTCATCGAATAATCTAAATAGGCTTCCTTCATCTTTTCCTGTAACTCAATTTCCTCGATTCTCCTAGCGTCCTGCATATTCCTTCACCCTCTATATATCCAATTCACTTACCTCAGAAGCATTCTGCATAATAAAATTCCTACGAGGAGTCACTTTTTTACCCATCAAAACATTAAATATCTCATCAGATTCAATATCATCCAAATTCCTTACTTTCATCAAAACACGGTTCTCAGGATTCATAGTCGTCTTCCACAATTGTTCAGGAGACATCTCTCCAAGTCCTTTATATCGTTGGACAGAACCTCCACCCCATTCTTCCAGTAATTCCTGTTTCTGTTTCTCTGTGTAAACAAATTTAGATTTACTGCCTTTTTTTACTTGATAAAGCGGTGGCTTCCCAATATAAATCATTCCTTCCTCTATTAGTGGCTTCATGTATCTATATAGAAAAGTTAAGAGCAATGTGGTAATATGAGCTCCGTCAACATCAGCATCTGTGTTGTGAGCGCATATTCCTCCAAAACCAGCAACAAAGTTCTCATCTTTTTCAACTGAAAAGTCATATACGTATGGCTTTGTTGGTTCTGTTTTTTCAATATCTTTTACTTTTAAAGCTACTAAATTATCACTTAATTCCTTGAATTCCCTATTATCTTTATTAAAGTACTTTCTTTCTAATTTTTCACTTTTATCAAAAGATTTCCATGTATCCTTTATTTTCTCTAAATCTTCTCCTTCAGAAACAGTTATAGAATGTTTTTCTTGTTTTGTTTCTATGTATTTGTCTCTATTTTTTAATTTAACTTTATCAAGACAATTTATGGTTCTGTGAGAAGCTGTAACTCCTAGGGTTGATAAAAGATACATTAAGCCATTTGCCAGGTCCTCAGAAACAGTTGTCCAAGTTATTGAATCACTAATTGTTCCGTCACCTTTTAGATAACCTTTAAGAAAAGCACATTTATTTTTTCTAGACACGTTAAAAACTATATTAGGTATCTCCTTGTCCGCTGTCTTACCTTGTTGTATATCAAAAACATGTTTCCATACTACCGCAGCTGCCCTATTTAATAATTTTACTTCTCCAGCACCTGAATTTGATTCATGTTTTTTTCCTTTCACTCCAAATACTTTTTTAAAGACATTTTGATAATATTTCTTAATTTTTTCATCAGAAGTAGCTATTCTAATTCCATTTCTTAAAGAAAAAGACCCATCTGCAACATAAATCCCTAAAAGCTCCATCAAATTTTCATCGACACTGATATATCTATCTATGGCTTCATCTTTATGGTGTTCAGGTTTTATTTCTATTTCAGTGTTCTCCGGAATTCTCTCTAAATCTTTTTTATTTAACTCACTTATTTTTATATAATCCTTTACTCTGTTCCTAGGTGCTTTATTGCATTGATTTCCCCAAACCTCTTCTAATATAGACTTATTTATCTCTAATTCATCTTTTATGTCTTTAAACGATATATCTATCGTTTCACAGAGTTTTTTGAATTTATCTAATGGGGGGCTATGAATCCCTCGTTCCCATTCTGAGAGAGTTATAGGTTGTTTTACCCCTATTTGCTTACAAATCTGTTTTTGAGTTAAGCCCTTTTGCTTCCTTTTTTCATTTAATTTCTCACTACCAACTTGTGTTAATTCAATTCTCTTCTTAGCTATATCTTTTCCTTCTTTTTCTTCTCTTACCCTTTCTTTTAATAATTCTTCAACGCCTTCTCCTCTTATGTAGATATCATTGGTTATTTCATCTTTATTTTTTATTAATTCTTTTAAAACATCTATTTTCTTTATTCTTTGTTCGTTAGATGGAAGTTTTTTAGGAGCAACTACTTCATCACCTGGTTCAATGTCTTCTCCTTTCTTTAATTTTATTTCATCATCCTCATATACAAACACACTATGTGACGAGGTTGCTCTTATTTTTCGACCATACTGAGTTTTTATTTCATAAAGATCTTCATCTAATTGATGTCTTATTACATCCTTAATTGGCTTAAATCTAGTTTTTAACGTATTTTTATCAAAACAAAGAACCTTGAATTCATTTATTTCTTTATTTTTTGTTATTTTGTCATCGATGAACTCTCCAATCTTAACAAAATTAACTTCTCCTGATGGTGTTTTAATCAGTGTTTGATCATCACCATCAACACTCATAGTTATTATCTTACTGTATCTTCTTTTGCTTAAATCAAATTCTTCACCGATTCCAGTTCCTATAGCCTTTATTAAGCTCTTAATTTCTTTGTTCTCTAATATCTTATCGAGTCTGGCTTTTTCAGCGTTCAATATCTTCCCTTTAAGCGGTAAAATAGCTTGGTGTTCTCTATCTCTCGCTTGCTTCGCACTATTATGAACAAATACACCTGATGCTAAAGCAAAATTATGGGTTCCAGGAACTTCTAAGTCATACACATCCGCTGTTTTCTCTATTTTATCAACAGAAACAACTTTATGATTATGAGATTCCAAAGTTTCAATCAGTTCCTCTTTATCATCAAAGAATTTTTCAATTGTAGTACCAACGGTTAGAGTGTTTGGGCCTCCGTTCTCAGCACGATATTCATCATAACCTTTCAAGTTTCCATTTTCCTCATAGTAATCTTTCATAAATGGAATAGTGTTCTCAAAATAGGTTTGATTATAAGCCTCCTTCCGAGATTCACGAAATTCATCAGTCCATTGTTCTTCAGTTTTCTTACTTCTCCATTCACGTAATTCTTCATCATCCCATTGTTCATTTGATTCTTGGCGACGCTTCTCTTTAGCTTCAGGGTTGTTCTCATAGTATTCAGTAATCCTTTTTGACTGCTCCTTCCTGTGTTTCTCTGAAGACCAATATTCTCGTGATTTTTCAATAAGCCTTTTATCAATTTCCTCTTTGTTATCTTCATAATAGTCTAAGAAGCTATCAACCATATATTCAACATATTCCTCATCTTCCCACTGCTCCTTCGCCTGCTCCCGAAGAACTTCAACAGTTTCCGGTTGTTTCATCCGCTCACTCATCTTCTCACGGAATTCATCAGTTTTTCTAAGTTCACGGAGTTTCTCTCGAACTTCTTCTCTCTGAAGAGTCTTTGCTGCTTGTTCACGATGAATTTCCATATGTTCTTCTTTACCAACTCGCTCAATGTTCTCAGGGCTGTTATTAGATTTATCAAAATCAACATGGTGTCGATGGCTACCATTTTCCTTAGAATCTAATCCCTTGTAGAGATTGTATCGATCCGCTAATAAATGAGTAAATTCCCAAAAATTATCCCGATTTGGTTGTTTGACCATTTCATAACCATCAATAGTGACAGAGTCTTCAGATTGATCAGATTTTTTTGTGTATAGTGGCATTAAGCTATCTCCTGTTTCAAGGTTTTGCGCTTCTTTGTACTCACCTGTTCTTAACATGAATTTGTGGTCAGGTGTACATTCTATGGTTGAACCGTTGTCAATTTCTACCTCTATTAATTCAGCGTCTTCTTTTGTTACTCGGGGATTTTTAATTTCTTCAATCCCTATACTGCCATCGTTCATGACGGTGTAACAATAATGTGTTTCTCCTTCTTTTTTTTCTTCAACTAATTGTTTGAAGGTTTTTGTTTGTCCAGAAGCTAATTGAATTTCTGTTTCACCCGTAAAACAACCTCCGGCGCTGTCTCCTTCCACGACGAAGAGTTCTGCTTTATCTGGATCCTTGGTTGTGCAATCTGCTAGTTTTCCTGGGAGTGTTGTTGTTTCTAGTGCGGTTTTTCTTCTGGTTAGTTCTTTTGCTTCTTTTGCTGCTTGTCTTGCTTTCATTGCTTGTTTTGCTTTTTTTGTTATTTTCTTTGCTTGTTTTGGGTTCTCTATTAGGTATTGTTCTAGGTTTTTGTTTACTGCTGATCTTACTTTTCCTCTTATTTCGCTGTTACCTAGTTTTGTTTTGGTTTGTCCTTCGAATTGTGGTTCTTGTAGTTTTATTGATAATATTGCTGTTATTCCTTCTCTTACATCTGTTCCTTTTAGTTTTTCATCTTTTTTTATTATTTTTTCTTGTTTGGCGTATTTGTTTATTGTTCTGGTTAGTGCTGATTTGAATCCACTAAGGTGTGTTCCTCCTTCTATTGTGTTGATGTTGTTTGCGAATGTGTAGATGTTTTCGTTGTAGTCGTTGGTGTATTGTATTGCTGCTTCTATTTCGGTTTTTGTGTTTTTTTCTTTGAAATAAATTGGTTCTGGGTGAATTGTTTCTTTTTTTTCGTTTATTTTTTGTACGAATGATTTTATTCCACCTTCGTAGTGGTATCTGTTTTTTTGTTGTGTTCTTTTGTCTATTAATTTAATTTCTAAGCCTTTATTTAGGAATGCTAGTTCTCTTATTCTTTTTGATAATGTGTTGTAGTCATAGTTTATTTCGTCAAATATTTCGTGGTCGGGTTTGAATGTTATTTGGGTACCTGTTTTTTGTGTTTTTCCTTTTTCTTGTAGTTCGGTTTGGGGTAGGCCTTTTTTGTATTTTTGTTTGTATGTTCCTCCGTCTCTTTTTACTTTGACTTCTAGGTATTCTGATAATGCGTTTACGACTGAGACACCTACTCCGTGGAGACCTCCGCTTACTTTGTATGATTTGTTATCGAATTTTCCTCCTGCGTGTAGTTTTGTCATTACTATTTCTACGCCGGATTTATCTATTTCTGGGTGAGTGTCTATGGGTATTCCTCTTCCGTTGTCTTCTACTGTTACGGAGTTGTCTTTGTGGATTGTTATTTTTATTTTGTCACAGTAGCCGGCCATTGCTTCATCGATGCTGTTGTCAACTACTTCGTAAACTAGGTGATGTAGGCCTCTTTTTCCTGTGCTCCCTATGTACATTCCTGGTCTTTTTCGAACGGCTTTTAGTCCTTCAAGTACTTCGATATCTCTTGAACTGTACTCTAAACCCAATTTATCATCTCCGTGTTCTTGGAGAAAAGAAATAAAGAATTAATTTTTGACATAATTATTTTCTGTTAATTATTAGGTTTAAATCAACTTTAATTTTTTGTTATTTATTATATTAGTTATGTTTTAGGGCATCTCGGCTCCTATAATAGTTTGTGTTGATGTTACTCCATTAATTTCTCTTATTTCATCAACTATGTCATTTAAAGTGTTCAGTCCTTCTACTTCTATTATTGTTATGAAGTCATATTACCCAAATACGTGTAAAACCTCTTTTACTCCTGTTCTTTCTGTTAAATCAGTATGTATTTGTTTTTCTTTTCCAGGCTCTACATTTAAAAGTGTTACTCCTACAACCATTTTTTCACCCTTTTCCATAGAGGTTTTCTTTTTCCTCTAAATCAGAAACTTTGATCGTTTTTATTTCGTCCTCATCTTTGAATTTTATTTCGCTGATTTGGGCATTTACGATGAGTTTTTCACATATCCTGCATGGGTGCCCAGTTATGTATATGGTGGCGTTCTTCATCATGTGTTTTTCTCCTTGGATTATCGCGTTCATTTCGGCGTGAACTCCTCGACATAATTCGTATCTCTGACCTGATGGTACTTCTAGTTCTTCTCTTTGGCAACCTACTTCGTTACAGTGTTCCCAACCTCTTGGT
>CAYPLQ010000061.1:6865-7641 GCA_964411605.1 uncultured archaeon
ATTGTATCCTGTGGAAACTATTTCTTTGTCTTTTACTATAACAGCTCCATGTTTTCTTCTTGTACATGTTGATCTCTGGGAAACTACTTCTGCTACCTTCATCCAGTTTTCATCAAGTGATTGTCTTTGTTGTTCTTTTTCTTGTGTCATTTTTACACAATCTTTTTGCGGTGGTTGGTACTTATTTTTGTTTATTCTATTAGGGTATAATCTTGTTGTTTCGTCATGAAGAGAGGTGTTATTGTATTTTTTCTATTTTTTGTTTTATGGTTTGATATGGTGTTTTTCCTTCTCTCTGGAAAACTAGTTCTCCTTCTTTATTGAAAATCATTATTTTCGGGATGTATTTTTCTACGTTTTTAGTGATTACTTCTGCGTCATCGTCAACTAAGAATTGCCAGTTTGCGCCTTGTTCTTGTTTGAAATCGATTATTTTTTGTTTTGAATTAGCTACAATACTCAAAATAACTATTTCATCTCCAAATTGTTGTTTAGCTTTTTTTAATTCACTTATTTCTTCTTTACAGGCTGGGCAATTTACTTGCATAAAGTCAAGAACTATTATTTTTCCTTTGTAATCAGTTAAAGTGATTTTTTCTCCATCGAGGTTTTCTAGTGTAAAATCTTTTTGTTCTATTGTGACGTTGTAATCTGACTCAGTGTTCTTTAAAGGAGAAAAAGGTGATACAAATATTGTTAATAAAATTATTACAATAATTATTATTCCTAGTTGAATCTTTTTATCCATTTTAGGTTTTCTCCACCTAAGCGGGCCT
>CAYPLQ010000061.1:7651-7960 GCA_964411605.1 uncultured archaeon
GGCTGGACAATCTGTGCCCATAAAATCAAGTACAATAATTTTGCCAGCGTAGTCACTTAATTTAACATCTTGGTTATCTAGGTCTTTGAGTGTGAAGTCATTTTCTTGAACCGATTTATCTGTTTCCTCACCCCCTAAAAGCGGGGAAGTAAAAATTATTACTGCAAAAACAAAGATAATGGAAATCAATAAAACAACTTGTTTTTTCTTCACTTCAATTCACCTACTTAAGCGGGCCTGAGGGGATTTGAACCCCTGGCTAACTGGTTAAGAGCCAGTCGCTCTGCCAAGCTGAGCTACAGGCCCTTT
>CAYPLQ010000062.1:0-7911 GCA_964411605.1 uncultured archaeon
GATCGGGGCCCCAATCCCTTTCCCTCCTCCTAAAAAAGTAAGTGTCCTAAATATGTAATTTCCTATTATTCCAGTAGGTGGAATTAAAAAATTAGCTTCCTTTATCGCGTCCTCGATAAGGATATTGTAGTTTTTTACGTTTAAATCTCTTTTTTTTAACTCTTTTTCGAGTCTACTTGCTTCTTTTAAAGTTTTATTTACTTCTTTAGATCGTCCTTTATCCTCTTTTCTTCCTCCAGATAGGATCGCTATCTTTTCTTTTATATCTAATTTTTCAAATAACTTAATAGATAAAGTAATTAAGTTTAACTTATCTTCAGGATTTCTACCCTCATCAATGCCTATAGGAGTAAGAAAAAACAATTTTTCTTCCGGGTACTGGGTTTCCAACAAAGCAGATCTATAAATTTTATTTACATCAAATATTTTTTTAAATACAGATAATGTTTTTTCCGCACTCAAAGACCCTCTTACCGCTGCATCAATTTCATCTTTTTTTAAAAGCTCCAACAAAGTTTTTGATGGTTCTTTTGTGTTAATTGAACTAATTTCAGAGTCTTTTATGTCTTTACCAACAACAACTGTTTCAATAAAATCCAAGTTCTTAGATGATTCTATGACTTTTTCTTGGTAACCTTTTCTTTCTTCACTTGCTCCAATCCCAACACGAACCTTCTTTTCTTTAACTATATCTATTAAGTCTTTTTTATTCATATTCCAGTTAAATTTTCTTTCCCTAAATCAAACAAGGTTCTTTCGTCTCCTTTATATTTTATCTTGAGTCTATTCCCCTCGTTTATCTCTCCAATTTCACATGGAGATAATTCATGATTTAAGAAAACATCCTTCACTTCCTCTTTTTTATCTTGATCAGCAGTTACAACAAAACCTGCTCCAGGATACATCTTAAGCCAATCAATCATGTCTATTGAGTTAGGTTTAATTAAATTATTTAAGTCAACAGTTGCACCTTTTTCACTGGATTCCAATAACATAGCTAATGTACCCAATAATCCTGGATTACTGATATCTTTTCCTGAAGAAATCAAATTTTTCTTTGAAAGCCTAGGAATTGACTTCATTTGTTTTAATACCACTTTTTTTTCCCTACAGGTTGTTGAATCCCAGTTAAATTTAAATGAGGGATGTACTCTACCTTCTAGGTCTGTTGCATATATTATTGCTTGTCCTGGCTTTGCAGTATCACTGAATAAAACTTGACCCTTTTCAACTTTCCCTAAAATCGCGACATCAATTGAATTAAATTTACAATCTGGTTTTGTATGCCCTCCCACTAATGGGACATCTAATTTATCTAAAGCTCTATTCATTCCTTTTGTTAGGTTTTCATATATGTCCTCAGAACAAGTTGTCAAAACATCTACTATTGCAACCGGTTCACCACCCATTGCAACTATATCATGAACATTCACTAAAACCGAGCAATAACCTGCCCATTGTGGGTCAGCATCCATTAACTTACTCCAAATACCATCAGCAGCTAATAATAATATTTCATCACCAACCTCCACTACAGCTGCGTCCTCACCAAAAGAAGTTATCACATCAGAAGGATTATCTATAAATTCTTCTACGAATGACCCTATCGGTTTTTTCCTGACTACTCCTTCAAAATTCCTGATTTCTTTTACGATTTTATCGATCATCTTTTTTGTTTTTTCTTTCTTCATTTTAGAAACTTTCCTATTTTTAGGATATAAAGTCGTTGTGAACTACACCCACCTATACTCGTTTAACTTGTTAGGAGGGTTTTCCGAGGACTTGTTCTGAGCTTCCTCCTTCTTTCTTCATATATGCCTCTGTTATGGGCTTGTTCACGAAAGCCCCATTCCCCACCATATAGGCGAGGAACCTCTGCAAAATATTTTTAGCTCCATTTAAGTCAGCGTTATAGTTCTCCAGACCACAAGTCTTACAGTCAAATCTTCCTTGTGTCGGTCTCGAAGTGTTTTTACTTCCACACTTGTGGCAGGTCTTGGAAGTGTCTCTTTCGTTGACTTTCACAACCTGTATCCCTTTCTCTTTACCCTTGTATTCAATCATTTTAGTCAATTTCCAATAAGGCATAGAATTGACTATCCTATTCATCGTTTTACCTTTTCCTGTATCTCTGTTTCTTATGTTCTTCAAATCTTCGATAACGATTAGAGAGTTGTTTTCATTAGCTCTGTTAACTATCTTTCTCGAAATTTTGTGTAGAATATCCATAACTTTTCTTTTTTCCTCATCAGACATTTCTTCTACTTTCTTGTTCAATCCTTTTTCTTGTAGTCTCTTTCGGAGCCAATTATAGTGTCTTCTTATCCCCCGAACTCCTCTACCGTGGAATTTTGGGTTCCCATTATTGGCTGTGGACACGGTCGCAGCCATAACCCTTTCACCCAAATCCACAAAGAGAATCGATTCAGGAGTTTGAAATGACACTTCAAAGGAAACTGACAAATGAAGCTCAAATCCATACTCTTTCCAGACAATCTTGGAATCATGAATATTCATATCATCACTAATATTCTTGGTGAGGCTTGATAGGAACTAAAACACCACCCCATACACCTGCAATTGGAATTTTAGCCCAGTAATCAAACTCTTCTGTTTCATCTGCTTTCTCTACCTTGAAAGTATCATTTCTCAGAAACAGAGGATACTCATCGTTTTGAGTTTTTTCTACATATTTGTCCATCGCCTGCTTTGTTGCAGAATAGAGGTCTTCAGTCCCTCCTCGAATATATCCGTTGGCGTTGCATAATTCTTTGATTAGTAGTCCCTTCTTCCTGTTCGTTGGTTTCCAAATTCTACACACTATTGTTTTTTCAGCCTTCATCTTTCATTTCTTCATCTATTTTTTCTCTTACTAGGCTTGAAAGATTTATGTGGTTTTCTTTCAGCCATTCTTCCTGTTCCTCACGAATAGTTATAGTCTTTGTCTTCATTATAACACTTACTTTACTTATCTTATTATATAAACCCCATACCAATTCACCACCCACCTAAACCAAAAGATTCAGGAAGAAGACTTCTTGGGTAAAGAGTTAAATTTTCTTGGTTCTGTTCTTATTTTTCTTCAATTTCCTTTAGTCATTAACTTTCCTTAAGAAATTCCTTAAATGAAATCATAAATATATCACATATTTCCTTTTCAAAAAGAATTACATTCTTCGATCCTTTTAAGTATTTCTTTTTTTAACTAAAATTGAAAAAGTAAAGTTATTTTAACTATAAATTTATTTTTCACTTGTTTTCAGAAGAATTACTCCAATAAAAGAAGCCCCAAGAAATTTATTTCTTGTTCAGGGTTTTTTAATACATTTAATTCAAATCCTGCCTTTTTCGCGGTTTTGAATGCATCAATCCCACATCCCTCCATTGATGGTCTGACCTTTTCAGGGTGCTTGCATTTATTTTTTATGGCCTCCCTATTCTTTACTTCTTGTTTTTCTGGAATACATTCTTCACAAAAGGTGCAAGGAAGTCCAACAAAAGCAAAGGCTTTGTAGAAATCATTTAAAAAAGCTTTTTCCTCGAATTCAACCATTTTATTGTGCATATAATTTATTTCATCCCACAAGTAGTGATGAATATGTTCATAAGAAATATCTTCATTTGGGTTAATGTTTTCAAATTTAATTAAGCATGCTTTATTATATTCTTGAATTAATTCCTTTGTTTCTGATGCTTTGGGAGTGAATGGAGGACAAGTAAGGTGTTTTCCATATGCTTTGCACCCATACTTACATTTTAATCTAACCCATTTTCGAACTTCTATCTTACTCGTTTCTAAAAACTTGACTTTTCTATCTTTACCTTTAATTTCCTCTAATAATTCATCAAGTTCCATTTTAGATCTATTAAAAAATTGTTTTAGTTAAATAAAAAATTAAATGAAATTTTTTTTAATAGGAATTGATATAATCCTTAGATATATGGGTTTCCCTGATCAAAAAAACGTAGAACGTTTGAAATATACAATGTTATGAATTTATTTCTGGTTTTTATTAACTAATTTAATATATAATGTTTAAAGATGTGAATTACACCCACCTATACTCGTTTAACTTGTTAGGAGGGAGTTTCCAAGGACTTGTTCTGATTTACCTAAGTCTTGTTTCGTTATTGATGCCTTGGTCTTGGGCTGGTTCACGACAGCCCCGTCTCCAGCCAAATAGGCGAGAGACCTATAAAGGATGTTTTTAGCTCCATTTAAAAAAAAGATTTTTATATATTATTGATTAAAGGTATTTGATGTCAGTTCTAAATGGTATTATCAAGGAGAGTTTTGATGACATAGATTTTGGAAAGTCATTTGATTTAGAGGTAAAGGAAAATAAAACTGCTCACATGAATATTAGGATTCCGTTTTGTGAAAATAAATGTAGGTTTTGTCTTTATGGTGGGCATGATGTCGAAGAAGACAAGGTAAATGATTTTGTTGATGGTTTAAAAAAAGAAATTGATTATTACTTAAATAATGATATAGAAATCTCTTCGGTTTACTTTAATGCGGGTACCCCAACTAAGATCCCCAATAAGCTTGAGGAAATAATTAATTATTTAGAGGATAGTTATGGTTTTAATGGAGAGGTTTTAACAGAAGCTCATCCTTGTGATCTTGATTCTGATTCTTTAGATCATTTAATCAATATAGGTATTAATAAGATAAAAATTGGAGTTCAATCATTTTGTGATGATATATTAAATGAATTGGGTAGAACTTATTCAAGAAATGAAGCGATAGATGCAGTCAATAATTCTTTAGATAAGGATTTTGATCATGTCAGTGTTGATTTGATGTATTCAATACCGAATCAAACAAAAGAGGATTTAAAAAAGGATTTGAGTGTTTGTTCTAGGTTAGATATTCCGTGTGTTACTTTTTTTCCTTTGATGAGGTTATCTTATTCTGATATGGGTGAGGGTGAAGATAATTCTGTTTCTAAAAAGGAGAAACAATATAGAGAAATAATTAATTTTTTTGAAGATAAGAATCATGAGATGAGGACTATTTGGTCTTTTTCAAAGAACCCCAAAGAGTATAGGGGAGAATATATGCATAAAGATGATTTTATTGGTTTAGGGCCTGGTAATTGGTCTTATTTTGATGATAATCTTTATTTAAATACTTCTTATATGGATGACTATTTGGAGAGTTGTGAGAAAGGATTACCTATTTCTGTTGGAACGAATTTTAGTAAAAATGAGGCGCAGCGACTTTGGTTATTAAAGAAACTTTATCTTACAGAGGTTAATTTAATTGATTTTGAGAAAAGGTTTGGTGAAGAACTGAGTAAGGATTTAAAGAAAATTTTAGAAGGTTTAGAGGAATTAAATTTGGTTAAATATAATGAAAATTATTTAAGATTAACAGAAAAGGGTTTAATTACTGCAAATACTTTGACCAATGATATTGTTACTTTACTTCTTGAAAAGTTTAAGAATAATAGGTTAATAAGCGCTGAACCCCAAAAAATTGATTTTTAAGGTTTTTCAAGTAAACTTTAGTGTAATTAAGTTTACTTTAATAGTTATTTGAATCCTAAATAGCATTAAGAGGTAGATAATGGATTTAGTAAAGTATTTATATTGGGAGCACTTTATCTTTAGACGTGATAGATATGGGAGAAGAAGAAATCCTTGAAGATTTACATGAAGGCGTAGTAGATATGGATGAAGATAGAGTGACAGAGGCAGCGCAAAAAGCCCTTGATGAAGGGGTTGAGCCAATGACTGCGATTATGGACGGATTAGTGTCTGGGATAAGCGAAGTCGGAGACCTATATGATGAAGGTGAAATGTTTGTACCAGAAGTCTTAATGGCAAGCGAAGCACTCTATGGAGGATTAGATATATTAAAACCACATGTTGACGCAAGTGACTTAGGAGTAGAAGGAAAAGTAGTAGTAGGAGTAGTAGATGGTGACGTCCACGACATTGGTAAAAACTTAGTAAGACTAATGTTAGATGTTGGAGGACTAGAGGTAATAGATGTAGGAAAAGATCAACCAAACGAAAAATACATAGAAGCTTGTAACGAAAATGATGCCGACATTATAGCTGTTTCTGCAATGATGACTTCCACAATGCTAGGGATCGAAGACCTTGTTGAAGACGTTGACAAGAAATGTGACCCAAGAGTAAAAGTTATGTGCGGTGGAGCACCTATAACAGAAGAAACAGCAAAAGAAGAATTTGGTGCTGATGGCTGGGCTCCAGACGCAACAGCTGCAACAGACGTTGCCCTAGACCTAATGAAAGAAATAAGAGGATAAAAAATAAATAAATCCTAAAAACGTTTTTTAATCTCTTTTTTTAATTATTTATTTTTTAAATGAGTGAAAAAGGCTTCCAAAACCTTTCGTTTAAGAAAACTCTTGATAAGGAAATTTTTCCTAACAAATTCATTCAAGAAATTAAATCATTTATTAAAGATTCAGTTAAATCAATAAAAAATGTTTATAGTGATAAAGCCTTCTTTGGGCACATAAAAGGTGTATTAGAAACAAAAAAAGGCAATATCAGATTTAATTTAGTTTCAGAAAAACAGGAAGTCAACATCAAAGAAAATATAGGTAATGATAAAATACAAAGTGGCGAACTCAAAATTGTATTTATTTTTTATAATAAAAATATTTCAGAGAACAAGAAAAAAAAATTAAAAAGAGATATTGAACAAAAAATATCTAAAGTATTCGATGCCTCTTCATGATTTCTTTAAAAATGATCTGAATTTATCTTCGTCTGCACCACAAATTGGACAGATCCCAGGTGATTCACCTTCTTTTGTATATCCACAAACTGAACAAATCTGCATATCTCCAAGATCCAATTTATCCTTTGATTTTAATTCTTCCTTAGCTCTATTATAAAATTCTACGTGAGTTTTTTCAGCCTCTAAAGCCCATTTAAAGCTTGTTGAAGCTTCTTCTTCACCTTGCATTTTGGCTACTTCTAAAAAAGAAGGATACATTTCATTTACTTCATATTCTTCTCCTTCAATACCCTTTTCTAAGTTTTTTAATGTCGTACCTACCCCATAGGGGCTGTGAGCTATTGACTTACCCGTTTTTTCGGGAAGCCTAATTAAATGATTCGTTCCATGTACTTTTTCTGCGAAAGATATCGCCCTAAAAAGTCGAGCTATGTTTTCATAACCTTTTGAAGAAGCCATTTCTTCATAGGCTTTATATCTCATCCATGCCTCAGATTCTCCTGCAAAAGCATCTCTCAAGTTTGATTCAGTAATTTCATGCATAATTAAAAGTAAAACCCAATGTTGGTTAATATTTGGTATCTGAGTAGACACTCTTTCTCCGCCTAATCAGAGAATTAGAAAGGTGTCTCCTGATAAACCTTGTAGATAATTTTTTAGAAAGCTTAACTAGTTCCTTATTTTTTAATTAGATTAAAACTTATTTCGAAATAAGAATTAATTTTTATTCCAGTAATATAATTATAAATTGATTCGCAGTTTCATTTTCTAAGGGAAACCCCTTAACTTCTATTTCTAATTTTTTTAGTGTTTTATCCATTCTAACGCCAAGACCCATTATACATGGTCTTCTTTTTGTGGGATTCTTGCATTTGTTATCCCAGCCAGCACATTCAACATCTGTATACTCTTTATTTGAACACCAAGCACACATCTCTGGAAAAGTGGTTAATGCAACATTGTATCCTTGTTTTCAAGCTTCTTTTTCTAATTCAAGGCTTCCGGGTTGGATTTTTTTTCTTTCCTTTAAAATAGATTTTATGGCACTTCTTAAATTATTTGATAATTCTTTATTTTTTAGTGGTTCTATTTCATATTTTATAAAGTTTTCACTAATTTATGATGATATATTGTTTTCAGAACTCCATTTTACTATTAAAACCTTTTTGTATTCATTTAATATTTCT
>CAYPLQ010000063.1:0-7748 GCA_964411605.1 uncultured archaeon
ACTAATTTTCCCCTTGAAAGAAAACCTTTCAGGGTTTTAAGTGAAAAAATAGGTATAGAAGAGGATGAATTGTTGGATAGAATCAAGAAATTGGTTAACGAAGGATATATTAGGAGAATTGCTCCTATAATTAATTCTAGAAAAATTGGGATGGTTGGTACGTTAGTAGCTATGAAGGTTCGTGAAAAAAAGGTTGAGGAAGTTGCTGATTTTGTGTCTCAATACAAAGAGGTGAGCCATAATTATGAAAGAAATCATGAGTACAATATTTGGTTCACTGTTTCAGCTTAATCCAGGGAGAGAATTAAAGAAATATTGTCAGAGATCAAACAAAAAATGGATATTGAGGAATTAATTGATTTACCGTCTAAACAGATGTTTAAGATAGGAGTTAATTTTTCTTTGGAGGAATAATTTGTGTTGAATCTGAGTGAATTCGAGAAGGAACTCTTATCAAAGACTCAAGATGGTGTACCATTAGTTAAAGAACCATATAAGGAGATTGCTAATGAGTTGGATGTGTCGGCTAAAGATGTTATTGAGACATACAAGAAATTGCTGAAAGAAAATAAAATAAGGAAGTTCGGTGCATCTATTAATCACCGAAAAATTGGTTTTTCGGCTAATGCAATGATTGTTTGGGATATCCCTGATGAGGAATTACAGGAAATAGCTAATAAAATAAATTCTTTTGATTATGTTTCACATTGCTATGAAAGACCTAGAAAGAGTGATTGGGATTATAATCTTTTTACAATGATTCATGGGGAGACAAAGGATGAATGTGAGGAAATGGCTGAGGAAATTTCTAGTGAGGTAGGGATAAATAAGTACGAGTTGCTTTATAGTACTAGGGAATTCAAAAAAAGTGGAGTTAAAATACCTTAAAATGAAGCCTTTAATAATTTCTTTTGAAAACAAAAAAGTCGTAATTTTTGGAGGAGGGAGAGTTGGTAAGAGGAAAGCTAGTTTTTTCGCAGATGAGGCTGAGGTAGTTGTTGTTAGTGAAGAATTTGTTGATGGTTTTGGAGATTTGGATGTAAAATTAGTGAAAAAAGATTTAGATAGCGGAGAAGATGTAACTAAGTATCTTGGTGGAGCATTTTTAGTGATTCCTGCTACTGATAATGAAGAACTAAATAAAGATATTTCTAGAGAAGCTAAGAGCAGAGATATTTTAGTTAATAGGGTTGGAGAAACAATTGATGATGTTATTTTGCCTTCTTGTATCCAAAATAATTATTTGATCGCTATTTCTTCTTTAGGAAAAAGCCCTGCCTTCTGTAAATTTATGAGGAAAAAACTTGAAAGAGAGTTAGGTAATGAATACGATTTGATGGTTAAATTACAGAAGGAGATCAGAGATAAGTTAAAGAGAGAGATTTCTTCTCAAGATAAAAGAAAAAAGATTTTAAGGAAGATATTGGAAGACAAAGAGATTTGGGAGTGTTTACAAAAAAATTTTTACGAAAAAGCGGTAAATAGATGTAAAAAAATAATAGGAGAGGAACATGGTTGATGTCTTAGGTTTGGTGATCTCCCATAAATGGGCAGATGTTGATGAATTAGAGTGTGCTACTTTGGAAGATACTGAAAAGATTACTAATGAATTAAGTAATAAACCAGAAATAGAGGAATGTGCTGTTATTAGTACATGTAATAGGATTGAAATAATTGTAGTACCTAAAAATTCTCTTAAAGAAGTTAGAGAAGTTTTATTAGATTATACAGAACCTAAAACCGATATTAATTTGGAAGAGATTTCTAGGTTCTTTGCTGATGAAAAATACTTGAGGCATCTATTGAAACTGGCTTCTGGTTTAGAATCTATGATTATTGGAGAAGACCAGATTCTTGGTCAAGTTAAGGATTCATATAATGCTGCTAAAGAAACTGATTCTATTGATTCAGTTCTAGATTTGGCTTTTGAAAAGGCTATTAATGTCGGTAAAAAAGTTAGAAACGAAACAGGAATTAATGATGGATGTGTTTCTATGGGTTCTGCGGCAGTTGAATTAGCTGAAGAAGTTGTTGGCGAGTTAAGTACTAAAAATGCTCTTTTAGTAGGTGCTGGTGAGATGGCTACTATTATAGCCAAGTGCTTGAGGGATAAAGGAGTTAACAATATAGTTATAGCAAATAGAACTTATGAAAGGGCAGAAAAACTTTCTAAAAAAGTTAATGGTGAACCTGTTAATTTTGATAGATATAAAGAATTTTTAGAGGATATTGATATCTTAATGACAGCTACAGGTGCTCCTCATCCTATTATTAAAAAAGATGATTTGAAGAAAAACAACAAAAACAATATAATTATAATTGATATTTCTAATCCAAGAGATGTTGAAAAGGATATTGATGATTTAAAGAATGTGTCTTTGTATGATATAGATGATTTAGAGTTGGTTACAAAACAAAACAAAGAAAAAAGGAATAAAGAAGCTCTCAAAGCTGAAAAAATTATTAAAAAAGGACTTAATAATTTGTTAGATCAATATAAGAAGAAAAAAGCAGAAGATTTGATTGCTGAGATACATGAAAAAGCTCATGATATAAGAATTAGGGAGAGGGATAAGGCTATCAATAAATTATCTATCGATACAGAAGATAAACAAATTATAGAGGATTTAACTAGGTCAATTGTAAACAAAATATTGTCTGAACCAACTAAATACCTCAAAAAAGCTGCTTCTAATGGAGATAAAAAAATACTTGAATCTACTTCAAAAATTTTTGATTTAAGGGAGAAAGAATGAAGGTTCTAGCAATAACTAGGCCCAAAACATCATTGGAGAAATCTAAGGAAGTTGTTAAGGACTATGGATTCGATTTCTTTGCTGCACCAACGATAGAACTGTTTCCCCATAACAGTGAGGAACTTGATAAATTAAAAAAAAGTGTCAGAGACGGGGAAGCTGATTTCGTTGTCTTTACTAGTAAAAACGGAGTTAAGTTCTTTTTTGAAGAGCTTGAAGGAATAAATTTAGTTAAAGATTTAGATGATTGCAGAATCGTTTCCATTGGACCTAAAACAGCTGAAAAATTAAGAGATTATGGTATAGATGCTGAGGTTCCTGAAAAATATTCTTCTTCTGGATTGGTTAATTATTTATCCAACGATGTAGGAGGTAAACGGGTTGAGATTGCTAGAAGTTCACATGGAAGCGAGGTTTTAGTAAACGGATTAAGAGAAAATAATGCCATTGTCCATGATGTAGCGTTGTACTCCATTGGTTTACCCAATGATGTTTCAGAAATAAAAGAATTGATCGATAAAACATTGAAAGATAAAATAGATGTGTTAACTTTCACTAGTAAAATGACGTTTGTGAATTTAATCGAAGTTGCTGAAAACATTGGGGAAAAAAATGAATTAATTAAAAAAATGAATGAAATAACTGTAGCTGCTATTGGAGAACCTACAAAAAGTAAAATTAAAGACTTTGGAGTATCTAATGTCTTATGTCCTGAGGATTATACTTTTGAAAATATGATAAAAACGGTGGTTAATGAAAATTGATTGTTTTTTCTAAACTTCTTGGTGATAAAGGAACAGTTTATGATGCTCTTAGAGCTCAAAAAAAGAGATCTCAAGATACTGATGATGACTTAATTCGGTTTTCAAGTGATATAAAACCTGTTGTTATGTGGAATATTACTAGGAACTGTAATTTAGCTTGTAAACATTGTTATTTAGATGCAAGAGAACCACATCCCAAAGAACTAACTAAAGAAGAAGGTTTCGAATTAATTAGGGACTTAGCTGATTTAAACATCCCAATGTTGATTTTAACTGGTGGGGAACCATTGGCAAGTGATGATTTTTTTGATTACGCTAATTATGCTAAAGAAAACGGGTTGAGGACAGTTATATCAACAAACGGGACCTTGATTACATCCAAGAAAGCAAAGAAAAGAGGCTGGTGTCCGATATGTTGGTGTTAGTATTGATTCTGGTAAACCCGAACCCCATAACGAGTTCCGTGGAATAGAAGGATCTTTTGAGAAGGCTGTTGATGGATTAAGGAACGCTAGAGATGCTGGCCTCAAAACAGGTGTAAGGTTGACTTTAAATAAAAAGAATTGGAAAGATGTTCCCGATTTATTGGATCTTGCATTAAGAGAAAATATTCCTAGGTTCTGTATTTATCACTTAGTTCCTACAGGTAGAGGAGAGAACATAATGGATATGGATATTACATTGAAGCAGCGAAAAAAGGTCCTAGATTTCTTGTTTGATAAAGCAATCGAATTAAGAGATAAAGAAATAGAAATATTAACCACTGATTCTCCAATGGATGGTGTCTATATCTTAGAAAGGATGAAGGAAGAAGGATTTAGTGAAGAGAGAATAAAAAAATCTAAGAAATTACTTGAATTATCCGGGGGTTGTTCTATTGGAAAAAAAGTTGCTAACATTGATTATTTAGGAAACGTTAACCCCTGCCATTTTGCTCCTCAAAAAACTGTGGGAAATGTTAGAGAAAGAAATTTCAGTGAGATATGGAATGAGGGGCCAAGTGAATTATTATGTGAACTTAGAGAGAAAGAAGATAAATTGAAAGGTAAATGTGGAGACTGTGAATACAAAAATCTATGTGGTGGTTGTAGGCAAAAAGCTTGGTTTGAAACAAATAGTTTCTTTTCTGAAGACCCTCAGTGTCTTTATGATCCTAAAAAAGAAGAATTGAGGTATTAAAAACTATCTAGTGTTGATTGGTTCTTTATATCATCTAATGCTTTTTTTAGTCTTTTTATTCCTTTTTTCACTCTTTTAGGCGAAAAATCTCTTTCTTTACACAGGAATTTTTTTATTTCTTCAACACTGGGTTCGTTCCACTTTATTTCGTAATCTTCTGTGGTTCTTGGGTTCTGGTAGATTTCTTTGATTTTTTGTGCTTCATCTATAGATTTTTCGATTTCATCTAAGACTTTTTCTATGCTTTTATGTTTCTTGATCTTTTCATACGCAGTTTTTGGACCTATTCCTTTAATTCCTTCATTGTAATCAGTTCCAACTAAAATTGACAGATCTATTAATTGTTCTAAATCTAATTCGAGGTTTTTTAAGTTATGATCTAAATCAAGGATTTCTAGGCTTATTTTTTTGTACTTATCTTTTCCTGGCAACTTTCTTTTTCCTGTAATTGTTAGGTTCTTAACTAATTTAGATGACCCAAATAAGAGGGAATCGTAGTCTTGGGAACCGACTGCATAACATTCTTTTTTCTTAACCATGTATGCTGCCTGTGCTTCTCCTTCTGAGGGAGCTTGAATAAATGGGATGCCCATATGGCTTAATAGTGATTTAGAATCGTATACCATGTCTTTACTTAATGTTGATGACCTAATAGCTTTTTTGAAAGCTTTTTTTTCTTTTCCTTCTTCTTTGGCTTCTTTCCATTCTTTTTTAGCTTCTTTCCTTGTCTTTTTTCTTTTTTTTAATGTTTTGTTTTTTAATTCAGGTGGTTTTCCGTCAAAAACAAAAATCGGTTTTATTCCTTTTTCTAGTAAATTAATTGTTCTATAAAATAATCCGGAGAAATGGGATGTTATTCTTCCTTTGGAATCCTTTAAAGGAGTTCCATCAGGTTGTCGTATTATTGAAAGGAACTGATAAAGGGTATTGTATGCATCTATCGCTATTTTTTCTCCATATAGTTCTTCGAAATCGATTTCCCTTTTCTCCAATAGTTCACCTATTTCAGTTCCCATACTTGATTTATTTGTTCTTATTCATTTTAAGGATTTAGAAAAAAAATACTTAATCGAAAGTATTATCTAATCATGAAAACCATATCTTAATTGAGAAAAGAGATGGATGATGTTTTTAGGGATGAATTAAACAAACCTACTGTATTTAAGGACGAAGAACCTCTTCAGTTTGAATATGTCCCAAATGAATTACCTGAAAGAGAGGAAGAACTAAGGAAATTGGTTAGAGTTTTTCGTGACGTATTAGAGAAAAGAGTAGGTTCCACCCAGAGCGTTTTGGTGAAAGGAAAAGTTGGTACTGGTAAAACTGTTCTCTCCAAAAGATTTGGCGAGATGATGGAAGAAAAACAAGGATTTGATTATGTACATGTTAATTGTAGGAGATATGACACCGATGCATTAGCGATTACACGAGTACTTAGAAATTACGATAAAAAATTCCCTGAAAGAGGTTATAGTGTAGAAGAGATGTTAAGATCTTTATTTAATATACTAAAAGTTAGAGATAAGTATTTGATATTAGCTTTGGATGAAATAGATTTTTTAGTTGATAAAAGTGGACCAGAGATACTTTATAATTTATCTAGACTCTCTGATGACTCCACAGGGAACTTCAAAAACAGAATCTCCTTTATCTACATTTCAAGAAATACTTCTTTTAAAGAAAAACTAGATGAAAGCACTAGAAGTACATTAAGGAATAATTTAATTAACTTAAATAAATACAATAAACAAGAATTAGTTCCTATCTTGGAACAAAGAGTGAATTTAGCTTTTAATCCAGGCACAGTTTCAGAAAATGCTGTTGAGTTAATTGCCGATATTGCTTCTGAGTGGGGAGATGCTAGATTCGCTATAGAGCTACTATGGAAGGCAGGTAAAAAAGCGGATTCGGAAGGAAATGGTAGAGTAATTCCTGAACATGTTAGATGGGCTAAAGCTGAAACACATCCAGAAATTAGAGAAGAAATACTTGAAGATTTATCCAAACACCATTTATTTGTTTTATTATCTATTTCTAGGTTACTAAGAGGTACTGAAAAAGCTTACGTTACAACTGGTGAGGTCAAAGATCAATATGAAGTTGTTTGCGAAGAATTTAAGGAGAAAGCGAGAGGCCATACCCAGTTTTGGCATTATCTGAAGGAAATGAGTAATTTAGGTGTGATTGACACTGAAAAAAGTGGTGAAGGAAGAAGAGGTACTACAACGATGATTTCTCTACCCGATATACCAGCAAAAATAACACAGAAAAAAATTGAAAAAGCACTATAATCCAATTAATTTAGTTAAAGAATCATATAAAAACGTTATTCCAAATAAAAACAGAATCACTGAACTTATATAAGCAATTACGTATTCAAGTTCTTCAAACTTATTTTTAGCCATCTTTAAGCTAAGAGGAAAAAACAAGATCCAGATCATGATTCCTAAAAACAACCCCGTGATTATTAAATAACTTCCAGTGTCTATAGAATAACCAATTACTTCGATTTTACCTGGCTTCAACAAAGCTATTCCAGCTGAAAGCCACCAAATAATTTGATATGGATTTGTTATTGCCAAAACAAAGGCTTTTCTAAAACCTTTCTTATTATCCTTAACTTCATTATTTACTAAAACTTTTCTTGCGTTTTTAACAGCTCCATATGCAAAATAAATCATCAAACCCCCACCTAACCCTAGCAAAGCACCATGTATCATTTTAGATTCTGAAACTATTGCCGTAAAACCTAAGAGACTTAGAAATAGAAAACAAAGATCAGCTACCATAGCTCCTAATCCTGCTCTAAAACCTGCTCCCCACCCACCTAATACACTTTGTTCAGCAATTACTGCATTCATTGGTCCAGGAGGAGCTGCTAAGGACAAACCAAGTAATATTCCACCAAATAAAGTAAAAGTTAATTCTATCATTCTTAGAACAATGATTATATTTACTTACTCAATAATGAAAGCAACTGTTCCCTAACAAGGTGTGAACTACTCCCACCTATACTCGTTTAACTTGTTAGGAGGGAGTTTCCAAGGAC
>CAYPLQ010000064.1:0-921 GCA_964411605.1 uncultured archaeon
TGTTGTAGCAGAAAAAATAAGTAAAAACTTAGAAATAAACATACAAAAAAACATACCGCCAAAAAGTGGTTTAGGGAGTAGTGCTGCAAGTGCTGCTGGAGCTGCTGTAGGAATAAAAGAACTTTATAACCTAGATATAAATAAATGGGAATTACTGGAGTTAGCTGCGGAAGGAGAATCTATTGCAGCTGGAGCACGTCATTACGATAACGTTGCCCCCTTAATACATGAAGGATTAAGTGTAGTAAACAAAGAACAAAAAAAAGTATTATCCATAGAGCCTCCAGACTTAAAATTATTCATAATTTTGCCTAAAACATCTATTTGCACTAAAGAAGCAAGAAAATTAGTTCCAAAGAAAACTACATTAGATAAAGTCAAAAAAAACATAACATATGCTTCTTCTTTAATAACTGGAGCGATTAAGGAAGACATACAGTTATTTGGTGAAGGACTTAGAGATGAAATCGTTGAACCAGAAAGAACAAAAAATAATGAATTACTCAAAAAAACAAAAAAAATTGCATTAAATAACGGAGCGATTGGTTTAACCCTAAGCGGTTCAGGTCCTGCGATGATAGCAGCTACAAAGAAACCAAATCAACTTAAACAGGCACTAAAAAACCAATTAGAGATACAACACAAAACATATATCACATCTCCATCAAACGGAATCAAAATAAAAACAACAAAATAAAGAAATAAGTTATTTATGGGCGTCTGCGTGACACTCTAAGCAATCTGTTCGATCATCTTCGTGTGGAAGCCCATGACAGGCCTCACATTTTGAATTACTCTCCAACTCTAAAACATTTGGATTATGACTTCCTTTTACGTGGCAACTGTAACAATAAGTCAATGTCTTATTTGTTCCGTGTGGTTCTCCATGACATGTCTTACAGTACTTGAACTCAGTTTTTT
>CAYPLQ010000064.1:1040-7618 GCA_964411605.1 uncultured archaeon
AGCAACGTTGATCCATGAACTCTTGTTTATATGGATGTCCTTGTTCATGGCATTGTCGACAACTAGCACCTGTTTCGTTAACTAATTCATGGGTTGAGTTAAATTCTGTCACGGGGTTGTGTCCGTTTCTGTGGCAATAGCTACAGTTAATTAATTCTGGTCCATGTGGTTCTTCTTTGTGGCAGCTGCTACAATTAATAGCTTCTTTGTGTTCCTTATGGCAGCTTTGGCAATTAATTCCTAAGTGCTTGTTCCTTATTAATTGATTATCTGGGTCTTGGTGACAACCTATGCATGTCTGTTGCGGTTGCTTCTGCATGAATCCTTCTTTGTGGCACTCTGAACAGTTCTCTGTTGTGTTGTATTGTATGTGGGTTTGGTTAAGTGATTTCTGGTGACATTTTTGGCAACTAACTGGTGGTGTAACGGTTTGGTTATTTGCTGCTGCATGGATATTGCTGTGTCCGCTATGGCAAAGAATGCATTTCTGATTAATTATAGAAACATTATGCGCTTCCATTGGTTCTGGGTGACAATTGCTTTTTGAACAAATCTTGTTTGGGTAATCGGCGTTGTGTTCGAATGTACGTGTTCCTAGAGCATAGTATTCATAGACCTCATTGATAGCTTGCAGAACCTTTGCTTGTATTGTGCCTGATATGCCAGGTCCTTTGTGGCAATATTCACAAGTTAATTCTTTTTTCTCGAAGTGCTCTTCGTAGTGAGGTTCTGCTAATCCTGCGTCTATTGCTTGTTGGGTTGAGAAATCCATGTTTTTGTGGCAATCGTTACAGAAACTATTTGTTTCGGTGTAATGCCATATAGTTGGTAAAGTAGCCAAAGCAACTATTATTGCAACCAAAATCGTAATAACAGAGACTTTCTTTGTATTCATTTTAGGACCAGACTCGTTATTTAACTATTATGTAAGACTCCTCTAATTAAAACTATGGTCAGAAAAAATAACAAAAGAATCGTAAAAGAAAAAATACAATAGGAACCAAAACTAGAATTTAACTAACACAATAGATGAAGGAATAGTTTTAGTGATAAATTATTTTTTTAAGCGAAACCAAATTCTTTATTCAATAAAAAAGTTTCTTAGAATAAATTATTGGTTCAAAGAAACAATTGTTTCATAATTATTTCTTAATTGTTTATTATCTGTTTTTTGTTATTATGTAATCATATAAGTTATTTTTAAAGTATTTATTACTTAATTAGGGTTTTTTTATCTAATTATTTGTTTAATACTAATTAATTTTGGTTGAAGTATTATAGAGTAGTTCGTTAAGTTTATTATGATTCAAACTTAATGTTTGGGTGAGGTGAGATAAGTTGAGTTGGGATCCATTTCGAGAGTTAAGAAAGATGCGGCAGCGAATGGAAAAAATATTTAATGACTTAGAAACTCGATCCATGCCAGAGCCAGGGAAAGGAGAAGTTCAGCGAAGAGGTAAGCAGAGAGCACCTTTCACAGATGTACAGGAAAGGGATAACGAAATTGTTATAACTGCTGATTTACCCGGAGTGTCAAAAGAAGAGATCGAAGTACGGAGCGAAGGCGATTCGTTAATTATTTCAGCAAAGAGAGGTGAAGAGAAAAGTGAAGAAGGTGAAGACTTCATTAGAAGAGAAAGATCCTATGGCAGGTTCTATAGGAAAATCAAATTACCATCAGATGTTGAACAAACAAAAGCTGAAGCCACTTTCCAAAACGGAGTACTGGAAATAACGTTGCCAAAGAAAAAAGAAGAAAAAGAAGGCAAAGAAATCGATATAAAGTAAATAAAGACATTCAATAACTTCTATTGAATGTAAAGAACAAGACAGTTCCTTTTAGTTTTTTTATTTATTTTTTATTTCTAAGTATTCATATTCTCCTTTTAGTTATATTTATTATAATTAGTAGAGTTAATATTGGATAAGTTACTTATTATTTATTTAGTAGGATGCCCCCAAATAAGAAGCTCTTAATAATTTCTTTAGTAACCCTACTTATTTTGTTTTCAGGTGGTTGCCTCAGTAACAACTTAGATAAAGAAGAAGCTAGGTTCGAAGCCACAGACATAGATGTTTTTCCCAAAGAAGCGAATAAAGGTGACTTAGTGAATGTTTCTGCTGAAATAACGAATGTTGGAGAACTTAGTGGAAACCAAACAATTGATTTATTAGTGAATGGAGAAAAAAGGGATTCAAAGACTGTTTTCCTTGAAGGAAATGAAAGCACTGTCCTTAGTTATGAATTCAGTGTCCAAGAACTAGGTAATCACACAATAAAAATCCTTGACCATGTTTCTTATGTATTGGTTAAAGACGTTCCTAAAAAAGTTACTAACTTATACTTAACTAATAAAACCGATAAAGTATTCATAAAATGGGACAGGGTCAGTGATGCAGATTATTACAAAATATATCGTGATAATGAATTCCTTGAATCAACGGAAAATGCTTCATTTGTTGATGAAGAAATTGAATTAAATAAAGAATACAATTACCAAGTATCTGTTGTGAAAAATGGGGTTGAAGGCGAGAAATCAGATAAATTATTTGTTGAACCAGTTTCTTCAGCAAAAACCGAAGTCATTTTGAATGGAAACGGTAGTAAAAAAACAAAGGAATTTTACTTAAAAGAAGGGCTTTATATCCTCAATTCCTCACATATAGGGGAAACTAATTACGTTATTTGGCTAAATAACTACAGAACAAATGAATCAGTTGCTCAACTCCTCAACAGAATAGGTAGATACAATGGCGAAAAAATGTTTTTGGTTAAGGAAGATGGATATATTTCTCCTGTCAAATATTATTTCGATGTATTAGCCCAAAATAATTGGAACATAACAATAAAAGAACCACAGCCTAAAAAAACCTTAAAGCCTCCAAAGAACTTTACAGGCACAGGAGACACGGTAACTGATCCAATAAACTTCTCGAAACAAATAACAACATTCAATGTCTCATATAACTCATCAACCAATTTCGTTGTTTACTTATACAATAAAAAAGAAAAAACATCTAGGTTATTAATAAACGAAATCGAGCCCTATAAAGCTAAAAAAACATTTGAATTAAATGGAACTTATTATTTATCAATTGAAGCAACAGAAAAATGGAGAATCAACATAAAGTAACCTCTGAAAAAATATAAAGAAAATTAGTGATTTCGTAAATAAATAAACAAACATATTTCCTTATTTTTTTAATTAAGTAACGAAATTCAGTTGGTTCAGGAAAGGTGTCTTTGTGCTATTTTTAATGCACAGAAGTTTGAGCACATGCTACATGTATCAGGATCCATCTTCGCTGGTCTCGCTTCTCTGAGGTTCTTCGCTTTCTCTGGATCAACGCAGATATTAAATTGTTTTTCCCAATCGAAGTTTTTTCTGGCTTCTGACATTTTTTTATCCACTTCTTTATCAATTCCGTTTGCGAGATCAGCTGAGTGTGCAGCTATCTTCGAAGCTACCACTCCTTCTCTTACATCTTCTTTGTTAGGTAAGCAAAGATGCTCGGATGGGGTGACGTAACATAAGAAGTCTGCTCCTTGGTAAGCTGCTAATGCTCCTCCTATAGCACCAACTAAGTGATCGTATCCTGGTGCAATATCTGTTACTAGGGGTCCGAGTACATAGAAAGGTGCTTCATTACAGATTTCTTTCTCCATCTCTACGTTTGGGTGTATTTGGTTCATTGGTAAGTGCCCTGGTCCTTCTACCATAGCTTGTACGTTTTGTTGTCTTGCTTCCTCAACAAGTTCTCCTAATGTATACAGTTCCTGGAACTGTGCCTTGTCTGAGGCATCCTCTATGCATCCTGGTCTTAATCCGTCTCCTAGGCTCAGTGTTAAGTCATATTTATTCGCTATCTCTAATAAGTAACCGAATTCCTCATATAATGGGTTTTGTTTTTTGTTTTCAAGCATCCATGCTGCCAGAAATGAACCGCCTCTACTAACTAGATCCATTAAGCGGTTTTGTGTCTTTAAATCCTTTATTGTTTCATAAGTAACTCCACAATGAACTGTGATGAAATCAACTCCGTTTTTGGCGTGTTCTCTGATTGTGTCGAAGATCTGGTCCTCATCGATATCCAAGAAGTTTTTATTTGTAAATGCTTCGTATATTGGAACTGTTCCTAGGGGCGTGTTTGTTTTTTTGAGTAATTTTTTTCTTATTTCTTTGCTTTTATCTCCTATGCTGAGATCCATTATTGTGTCAGCACCGTATTCTATAGCGGTTCTAGCTTTCTCAGTTTCTTGTGCAGTGTCTGCGTAATCAGGTGATGCTCCAATATTCGCGTTTACTTTTGTTCTTAATCCCTCACCGATACCAATAATTTCTTCTAACTCCCTGTCTTTGTTTTTTGGTATCACTATCCTTCCTTTCTTTACCTTTCTCTTTATTTCTTCAAGAGAAATAGGTGCTTTTTGAGCTAATTTTTCCATTTCTTCTGTCGTATTATCTTTCTTAGCTTCTTTTAGTTGTGTCATTTTTTTAATTTCTCTTTCGCTTCTTTTGCTGCTTTCTTACCTGATAAAAACATTCCCCCAAAAATTGGACCCATCCTTGGGCTGTTAAATGATGCATTAGCAGCCATTCCAGCAACTATTACGTTTGGGTAAACTTCTTTTGTGTTTTCTACAACTTCTTTTTCACCTTTTTCAGCCCACATAGATCCTTCAACTATTTCTTGTTCTCCAATATATTTTTCTTCGAAACTAGGTATCTTTTCTCGTAGGATTTCGAGTAAATCACATCTGTGTCCTGAAGAATCTATTACAACATCTGCCTTAATCGATAATGGGTCAACGTGGAGATCTGAGATCAATACAGAGGACCAATTAATTACTAATCCCTTTACCTCTTTGTTTTCTCTAATAACAGCGTCTTCTACAGTTATGTTATTAAATATCTTGGTTCCTTCATCTATTGCAGCTGATGCTGTTTTAGTTGCTAGTTCTATTGAATCTGCGATATAGTAATCTTCTTTTTTTTCTAATTCTACATCAGTTTCCTCTACGATATCAATTGCTTCGGGTTGGATAACTGCTGTGGGAAAAGACATTCCTCCTCCCCACATACCTCCTCCGATGCTTAATTTTCTTTCAAACACAACTACATCGTATCCGTCTCTTGATAAGTACCTAGCCGCTGTTAAACCGGAAGGACCTGCTCCAACAATCGCTACATCAACATCTAGGTTTTTTTTGAAGTTTTTTGAGAAATTATCTATAATTAGTTCTGTTATTTTTGTTTCATCTAGTTCTGGCGTCATTTCATATTCTCCCATCTAAAATTTTGGTTATCAGAGTAAATAGTTTTTTTAATTATTTTATCTTTCATTTTCGAGAAGACCTCTTCCTAAATCTATGATTTAGGGCGGAGTAGTTGACTTTCTGGTAATTCATAGGAAATTTTTTCCATCGTCTCTTGATCTGTGTATATGGGTATGTCTTTTTTATGTGATAACGCAATCGCTTCTTCTGGAATTACGTTGATTTCTTTTTTTTCTTTATCTTCTTCTAAGACCGCAGTTGTTATGTAGCCACTTTCTTCTTTGAATTCAAACATGAATTTCTTTATTTCTAGGCTTGTTTTATTTAGTATGGAATCAGTTGATTTAAATATACTTGGAAAAAAATCTTTTTCTTCTATCATTGTTTTTAGGTAATTACCTAAGTAATGATTTGATTGATAAGCTATTACTCGATCTTTTTTATCTGCAAAAAGAGCTGTTGGTACTTGTTTGAATCTAGATATGATTTCTCCTTCGTAATTCGTCATTGGGTTGTGTGGGGAGCCTGTTTTAACTATTCCAAGTAACTTCAACTTAACTTCTTTATTTTTTTCTTCATCCATCTCCATCATTTCTAGATTTTTTTGTCAACAAATAAAAACATTGTTCATTTGAAAAGAAACATTTATGTTGATTGTTTTTCTTAATAAAACTTATGGGGGTGAATTTTTAAAAAAAAAAAAAAAGGGAGAAGAGGACAAAAAAGATTTCTCAGAAAAGGTAGACGAACTTAGAAAAGATGGATTAAAAGAAGAATTTGATCCCACTAAATTAGGAGAAAAATTTGAAAAAACCTCAAAGGAACTTATTAACAAATTACCAGAATTCAGTAGAAGAAACTTCCTTAAAACCGTAGCAGCAACAGGTGCAACTGCCTTAGCACTTGGAGCTTCTTCAAAAACCGCTGAAGCCCAAGACCAACCATATGATCCAGCATATAATGAAGGAGATCAAGCTTATCCATTTGAAGCTGGAGAAGAAGTACCAGTTGCTAATGCAGGAGATGCAATGGTTCAATTATGGAAAGCACTAGGAATAGACACAGTTTTCACGACAACAGATGAAGAAATAAACGAATACATAGAATCTATTACCGGAGACGAAGAAATAGAACCTATTCTTTGTTTACACGAACAATCCTCAGTAGCAGCCGCAGATGGATACACAAATGCATTAGGTTGCCAAAAACCAGGTGTAGTTATGCAAGGAGGTGCAGCAGGAGAATACGCTAGCGGCTTAATAACAACACCTTACTCAAAGAAAAGACCAATCATGTATTT
>CAYPLQ010000065.1:0-4914 GCA_964411605.1 uncultured archaeon
CATAAACAAAGTCTTTGTATTCTTCTAAAGACATCTCGGACATTTGAGCATGAGCTCTTGTTGGATGTTGAGTTAAAACCCATCTTTTATCCTCTACTATGTCACTAATAGGTTTCATAGCTTTCTGATGCTCAGCAAGTTTCTTATCAGATACATTATTTAGGGTTCTTAAATTATCCTCGGATTTAATATTAATAATTACATCAGTTTTTTCAAATAAAGATTTTAAGTGCTCAGGAGTCTCAAAATCTCCATTATGATTTACTAAAAAACTCCTAGTAGCCTCATCACTAGAAAGTAAGGTAACTGGTTTCGCCCCTCTCTGAGCAATTTCACTATAAAGAGCGGTTATTAATTCCTCAGAATCATTTCCACCATTAATTAATACATTTTCACCATCTTTTAACTCAGTACTCCAATCACAAAGTATTTCAGCATGTTTTCTAACTCTTTCATCCATAAAAATTCCTCAACTTTATTCCATTGTCTTATTAAAACTTTTTAATATTTATAAATTACTAAATACTAAAAATCTTTATTTAATTATTCAAATAAATAACCAAAATTTGGTTAAAATAAAAAATCAAAAATAAATCATAAATAGAAAACTATATAATTGAAATCCATAATATATCTTTTAATACTATAATCAACCTAGGGATTATATCGGTGATTTAAAATGAAGTGGTATTCACTTATTTGGGTTATATTAATGGTTACTTTTATTATCTACGAATATTTAGGTGTTTTTGTAGCTAATTCTTTTATTATAACACTAGTTCACTTAATTGCAGGAACCATCTTAGTGATAATAACTACTACTGGATTAAGTGTATTGAAATCAATGAATGATTAGTATTAATTCCAATAATTTTCTTTAATGTTTATATCAATTATCTACCTCTAAAATCGTGAGGACACCATGACAACTACAAGAAGTCCCAATAGCGAAATGGTGATTTGTATCTTTTAATTCATCCTCTAACAAATTAATTATTCGTTTTCCCTTTACTCCTCCAACTCCATCAGTTAGTTGTTCACTTCTAAATACCCTGTGCCTAAAGTCTAGTTCTGATAAAATATTGCGTAGAATTTCATACATCGGGTTTTCTTTTGTTATTCCAGTTTTTGGACAAATGTCAGGAGGTTGCCGACAATTACTTTTACATAACATTTCTTCTCTCATATAACTAGTTATAATAGTTCCATTTTTTATGTCAGCCTTATTTATTAATTCCTTAGGTATTTTTTTCTTAAGTTTGGTAGTAATTTCCTTCGCTGGTTTTGTTTCATACCCCATCTTTTTAATTCTTTTTTGAACAAATTTAGCTAAAAAATGTCCAGGAGTTGCTGGAACAACAATGTTTGGTTTAAGGTCTTTTATTATTTTCAATAATATTTTTGAGGCATTTCCTTTTATTAATTTACTTTTTTTGTTTTTAAAATAATCAATTTCTTTTAAATCATCATAAAATTCATTGATTTCGTTTCTTGCTCTACAATTTTTATCTGGATCTGCAACTATTACTTCATAATTGTTTTCTATTAAATATTTTAATGCTTCAGTTCCAAATCTTCCTCCACCAGCTATAAAGGAAGTTTTATCGTTTTTAAGTAATCTTTTTTTCATTTTATCAAAATTTCGTTAATTATCTTTAGAAAGATCTTTGAGATTGCCTAAAAATTCTTTATTTTCCCTTATCATTTTCCAAAATAGGTATTTTAGGTAAAAAGTAACGCCACTATAAAAAAATTGAGCCTCTAAGAGATGTTTTATTCCTTTCTTTATTGAATAATATCTTTTATATAATGAAATAACTTCTTTTTGAAGTTCATAAGGTGTCATGTTTTGAGGATAATAAACTGTATGCAAATTATCGTAATAATTCCAGTTATCTGTAAATATCCTATCTTGTTTTTCTAGTTTCTCCCTAATTTTAGTTCCAGGATATGGTGTCAAAGGAAAAAATGCTGGAAAATCTATTTTTGTTTCCTTGCAAAACTCAAGGGTTTTATCAAACGTTTCTTTATTGTCTTGATCAGAACCAAATATAAAAGAACCTTCTATTTTTATTCCATAATCATGGATTTTAGATAAGTATTCTTTCATTTTATTAACCGAGTTTGTTTTATTGGGAGAAAATTGTTCTTGTGATTTTTGGTTTATCGATTCAAGTCCTATAGTGAAGTTAAAATCTGAAAGCTCTGAACATAGTTTCAAGAAATCTTGGTGCTTAGCTACATCCAAACTAGTACTTATCCAAGTTCTCTTGGGTTCAATACCTCGTTTCTTCATTTTTTGAAGAAGATCAATTGCTCTTTTTTTATTTGCTATAAAATTAGGTTCATCAAAACATAATGTCTCAATTCCATCTAACCTTGATAAATATTCCACTATCTCTTCGTTTGAAGCATACCTTATTTTTGATCCAAACATATCATTTATTGAACAAAAATTGCATCCATATGGACAGCCTCTCGATGTAGAGAGAGAAACTTTATCTGGTTTATCTGGATAGTTTTTAGCTAAACTAAAATCTGGAAAAGGGATGGAATCCAAATCCTCTACCTGCTTTCCTTCAATTATTTTTTGTTCTAATTTTTTTTCAACTATATCAACTATTACTTTTTCACCTTCCCCCTTGACTACTTGATCAGCATGTTCCAGTGCTTCTTTAGGACGATTTGTAGGATGTAATCCACCTAAAATAACTTTTGTATTTTTTTCAGTAAATTTATCTGCTATTTCGTAAGCTCTTTTAGCTGTTGCACTCATCGCACTTATCAATAAAAAATCAGGATCTAATTTTTCATAATTAGGTGAACTAATTGTTTCATCATAGAAAACTACTTCAAACCCATTCTTTTTTAAAATAGTTCCTAATGTAAGTAAACCTGTTAAAGGAGTTTTTATTGGCTCAATATCTGCTCCACCTATCTTATCTGCCTTAGGAGCTACTAAAACTACTTTTGTTTTTTTAGATCTACTCATATTAAACATATTTTATAACTAAAACAACCATTATTTATACTCTTAAATTAATTAATTTCTAAGTATTTCTTGACTTTTATTTTCTCTGATTTCTGACTGATTTCTGAATTAGTTATTAATATTTTCTTTATTATGGATCTTTTCTATAAGTGTTAATTATTTTAATTTTATTGTATCAAAGTAGAGATAGATGAGAGCAGAAGTTGAAATTAAAAGAAAGGAGTAAAATAATAAATCAGGTATACCAATCATTCTTGCGGCTAAAAGAGGTTCGGGAATTGATCCACCCACTAAAATCCAATGTTTTAACCCTATTTGAGGAAATAAAACATAAAGAGGAAGATCAAGTAATCCAATAATGCCAGATATTTTAAATAAAATATTTCTATTTTTAAAAGCTACAAAAATCCAAGAAACAATGTTGGTACTTAGATAACATCCTAATAAAGATTTGCCTTGATCAGAATTTGTTTTAAATCCGGAGAACATCACCTTCACTCATTCAAAAACTTCAACAACCCTAATGTGTGGCAAAAGTTCTATGAAAGGTTTTTTATAAGTTTCAAATTTCCCTCCTAACACCGAGCCCCAAATTAAATGACCAAATTCATGCACTAGATCCATAAAGAACCCACATAAAACTATCAAAATAATTAGTTTCATTAAATTATTAATTGAAAAATTGAAATTATTTACTAAAAAAATTAATATTCCAAAAACTGTGATCCAAAACAACAAATCTACAAAAAAATTTGTTAAAACAATTCTTTGAATCTGAAATGTAGTTGTTCTTCTCCAAGGCAATGGATAACCATAATACTTTATTTCTGGGACACCAATTCCAGGACTATTTCTTATTAACCCAGTGAAAACTGTAAAGAAAAACCCTGATAACAAAGCTAAGATAAAATCTTTGTTCCTAAAATTTTTCTTATCCATTTTTCGCTAACTTATAGTTGATTTCCCAAAAATAAAAAACCTTATTTCATGAATAAATAGAAAAATTTGAAAAACATTTAATCTTATTTCGAGGTAAACGACGTAATCTTTAATATTCCTTGTTTCATCAATATTTTTTATTAAAAATACTTGAAACATTTATTTTAAACTCTGGTAAGTAAAAAATCATTTAAATCTAATTAATTATCAATACTTTATTTTTAAGTTTTCTATGTATTTTAGCATAACTCAACTTAAGTATTAAAAATTTGTTTATACTTCAAGTAATTTAGAAGGTTAGGTTATTAACTAAAAATTAACAAATTACTGAGCACTATTAGTGATAACGAATAGTTTCATGTTTTTTTAGCTATATTTTTCTTCTATATGGAAGAAGAAGGTTTTAGTGAACTAGTTTACTACACTATCCCAGGTTACATAGGCGGTTTATTGTTAGGAAGTATTTTAGACACTTTAGGTTTTTCAAGAAACCTTTTTGGTGAAATAATAGTGAGAAGTTTAGCTGGAGAAGGTGAAAGCATCTTTGAAGGCATATATGCTATAAAAGAACATTTTAAAGGAGCTGCTAGTTCATTAGCTAAAGCCTATGGCTGGGGTAAGTTATTGGGTATGGGTTTTCCTATATTTATCCATATTCTCTCTTGGTTCTCTAGACTCGATATGACTGGTGTTTCTACTTTTTACATACCTTATTTTTATGGTATGAGTGACCAAATCGGGGGAAATTTACTTGGCTTTAGACATATTTATTTAAGAAAAAATTCATTAAAAACCACTTTAAGTAGTTATTTTAAAAATCCTGTTATGCTATCCAGTTTAGTAGTTATTTTAAGCCTTCCAATTGTAATATTTGTGATTCGTGCAATCGGATTTAAACCAGATACTCAGTTTAAGTCCGCACTTGAAACAATTGTTGCTAATCTATGTTGGTTGCCACCAATAATTGGGAGTTATTTTGAATA
>CAYPLQ010000065.1:5008-7610 GCA_964411605.1 uncultured archaeon
TTTTTGTTGCCTCATTTAGTTTTGTAACATTGTTTCTAACAAAAAAACCATCAAAATCTCCAAACCTATGTATGTATTCGTTAACCAACAATGTTTCATCAAAAGGTTCTGTAAAAGTTTGATATAGACCTTCATCTGGTCCTCCTACTAATTCAACCAAAAAATCCATTCCCTCACTCTTTATTTTATCAAAAACAGTTTCTATGTTCTCAGTATGGAAAGCGTGGTGATGAGTTCTAGGCCCATAATTGTACGTGAATTTTTCTGTCGGACCAGGTTCTTTTCCGGTTTCAATTGGTTTTATACCTGATGTGAAAACCATTCCAAACTCTTTTTTTGATAACCTTGCCACACTTGTTATCGAATTAAATGTTTCAACATAAATAGAAAAGTCGAACTCATAGTTGGTTAGATCCAAAAATTCTAATATAGCTGGGTTTTTGTATTGGGATTTTACTCTAGTAGCTGCGTGATCAAGGTATTTTATGTTTTCTAAATAATCTTTATTTGGTTTCTTAAATGACCAATCTAGTTTTTTGGTGTTTTTGTTTTCATAAGAAGGGTTTTTATTTGATTCAATTAAACCAATTGAATTCCCTGTAAATTGGGAAGGCTTTGTTTGAATAAATTCATAATCTTTCCCTCTAATTACTTTTTCTTGTAAAAAATTATGGCCACGATTTCTTTGTATCTCAATGTATTCCTTTATGTCGTTTGTTTCAAATATAAATGTCTCAAGCCTTGTATTTGGAACATGTTTGGATTTGGGGTGGTTATTGAATTCCAAAAAAGGATTATCGGGTTTTTTCCTACTACGAACTAATATGTCAGCAGAATTTTCTTTCCTCAGGACACATGTTTTATATTTATTGTCTTCGAACGCTTTATCAAATCTATAATTGGTCCACTTTAGATAATTTCTTATCGCATCTCTTTGATTTTCTTGTTCTGTGTTAACTATTATAGCTCTTAATCCATTTACTAGGTTATCTAATCCTGATTTGTTTCTCTTTTGAACTAGTTCTCTTGCTTGTTTCCTTAATTTTTCTTCATCTTTTTCGGGTTCAATAATTTTAGGTGGTTCAGCTCCACAAACAGGGCATTTTTGTTCTTCTATTTTTTCATATATTTCCTTACATCTTCTGCATATAATTTTTTTCAATTTTAATCATCTAATAATTAACAAAAAAAATATTTCAATTTTTCCTAAATTTAGAAAAATAGAATAGTAGAATTTAATCCAAAAAACTATTTCTTTGTTTAATAATGAAAGATAATGGTTAAATAATGGAAATATTGGTTCTTTATTATGTTCTTATATTTTTAGCTTTATTTTTAACTTTTTTATTTCCCTTACTCTTGTTTTTCTTAAAAATTAGGAATCTTTTTTAGTTAAAAATTATTTTTCATTGTTTTTTTATGTATTTCTAAGTAATCTTTGTGACGTCCTCACCTACCTAAATCCTGGGTTTAGGAAGGAGACTTCTTGAGCAAAGAGTTAAATTTTAATTCCTAAAGAGAATTTACTTCTGTAAATAGTTTTTTTATTTTATTTAAAAAAATTGAGTGATTTTATCTCTTTGTGGGTTTGTAAAAGAGCAGTAAGACCCCTTTCCTAAATCTCTGATGTAGATAGAGGATGTCCTTACACCACAAATGTAAAATGGTTCTCGAACCAATTAAGCCTTGGCAGTTAGGCGTTCTGCCTTAACAAATTACGCGGCCACCGCATTTATTGGCCAAAAAAATCCCTAGGTAAGCCCAAAACAGTTCTTGGGGTAGGGAAATAGTGGTTGTGTGGAGCAACCAGAGTGAATAAGCAGAACCATCAAGTAGCTAATATATGGGTTTGTATTTGCCCTAATCCAATTCTTCCTCAAAGCAAATAGTTCCATGTTGACTAGGTGTATGAGACAAGCCCAGTGAATAAAGCAAACTTTCGTTTGAAATAAGGCCTCACATGGAAGCCTTTTCCTAAATCATTGAATTAGGTAAGGGTCACTTCACTAATATAGAGTATCATTTTGATTTACTGAAAAAGGTGTTTTGTTTGGAAGAATCTAAAAAGAAATCTGTAACAATTTATACTGATGGAGCTTCACGAGGAAATCCTGGTCCAGCGGCTTATGCTTTCTTATTTAAAAATGAGGAAGAAATTCTGTGCAAAGAGTCTGGTTTTTTGGGAAATAAAACAAATAATCAAGCCGAATATTTAGCTGTTTGTTTTGCTCTCAAAAAAGCTGTTAAGGAATATGAGAAAATAATAGTATTTTCTGATAGTAAACTCTTAGTTAATCAACTAAATGATAATTGGAAAGTAAGAGATAATGAATTAAAAAAACTACATGATAAAATAAAGGAAATTAGTGAGGATAATCAAATAGAATTTAGACATGTTGGAAGAGAAAATGAATTCATTGAGGTGGCTGACTCATTGTGTAATAAAACATTGGATAAAAACTAGTTATTATGTTTTTCTGCAACAATCACTCCTACTTCTTTGTGTATTTTAATTATTTCTGTGATAGCGAAACCGTTTTTTGTTAAGTTAATAGCTAAAAAACTAAAGTATGCGGGATTATCTACTTTGGGATTATGGAAA
>CAYPLQ010000066.1:0-6385 GCA_964411605.1 uncultured archaeon
GATTCATTTACTCTCAGAACATAGGCCGGTTCTTTTTGGTGTAAAATTAATTCAGTGCTTGGTCCTATGTCTTAAAAAATATTTAACTTTTTATTGTTATTTTTATTTAATTTATTGTTTTTTATTTAATTAAAATAGTTTTTAAAGCTTTTAGATTCTTTATTTTGGTTTTTATGTGTATTTCTTTGTATTTAGCTTTTTCCCGAACACAATATAATTAGGTTAGACTAACTTATAAAATTTAAGTTTCATTAAAATCAAAAACAAAAGATGACAAAATTCCTTTACTTACTAATACTGACAATAATTTCTATAATAATCGTCTGGAAAGGAAGCGAAAAACTGGAAAAAGCAAGTGAAAAACTCGCAATTTACTACGAATTACCTGCAATAGTACAAGGAGCAATGATTACAGCTATTGGATCAAGTTTCCCCGAACTCTCAAGTACAATCTTATCAACCCTCATACATGGACAATTTGAATTAGGTGTTTCGGTAATAGTAGGTTCCGCAATATTCAACATATTAGTCATACCAGGTCTTTCAGGCCTATACTCTACAAACGCTCTACAATCCAATAGAGACTTAGTCTATAAAGAAGCACAGTTTTACATGATAGCAGTAGCAACTCTTCTATTAACATTTTCCTTCGCCGTAATATACAACCCAATACCACAAAAACAATTAATTGGTCAAGTAACAAGGAAATTAGCAATAATACCAGTTTTAATGTACCTTGTTTACATCTTTATCCAATACCAAGACTGCATGGATTTTGAAGCCGAATTCGAAAAATCAAAAATCAACTCAAAAAAACAATGGGGGCTTCTCTTATTCAGCTTAATCCTAATAATAATAGGAGTAGAAGGCCTAATAAGAGCTGCTATCGATTTTGGCGAATACTTCAATACACCAAGTTTCCTCTGGGGATTAACAGTAATAGCAGCAGGTACAAGTATATCAGATACCTTTGTTAGTATCGAAGCGGCTAAAAAAAATAAAGCCATCACAAGCTTAGCAAATGTATTAGGCAGTAACACATTTGATTTATTAATAGCAATTCCAGTAGGCGTCTTAATAGGAGGTGCTGCGAGTATTAACTTTTCAAGAGCTTCTCCCTTATTTGGTTTACTCGTAGCCGCAACATTGGTATTATTTGTATTTACAAGAACAAACCTAGAGGTAACTAAAAAAGAATCCTTTATTTTATTAGTTCTCTACGTACTATTTGTAATATACATGGCTATTGAAACACTCGGATACATCTCATTCCTCAATATTTAACTTTATTATAAATCACCGACATCTCTTCTCAAAATCCCAAATTCAATTAGTGAACTACACCCACCTATACTCGTTTAACTCGTTAGGAAGGAGACTTCTTGGCACAGAAGTTAAAAAATCAAGTTAAGTACAAACCCCATTATAATGATTCCTGTTGATATAATTGCTGCATAGGCAATTATTAATTCCTTCTTCATCACTTTCTTCAGTAAAACAAATTCTGGGATTGATAAAGCTGCTACAGACATCATAAATGATATTGACGTGCCTATAGGTAATCCTTTACCTATTAAGCTTTCTACAACAGGAATAACTCCCATTATATTAGTGTATATAGGAATACCTACCGCTACAGCAGCTGGAACAGCTAAATTACCAGTTAAATAACTATTTATCAATTGACGGGGTACGTATCCATGGATTAAGGCACCTATTCCAACTCCAAGAACCACATAAGGAAAAATTGAGGTTATGATGTCTCTAGCTTCAGAATACGCTTGTTTTAATCTATCTCTATGACTTGGTTCATTAACACAGGATTGGTTTCCCAAGTTAATTTGTTGAACGTATCGCTGAAAACCTAATTTATTTAAAAGAAAACCTCCAGTAACACCAATAGTTATTCCTCCAACCAAGTATATTGCAGTAAGTTTCCATCCAAGAACTCCAAGTAATACAACTATCGCGGCTTCATTGATCATAGGAGAAGTCACTAAAAAAGTAATTGTTATACCAAATGGTACTCCTGCACTAACGAAACCTAAAAATATTGGTATTGTTGAACAGGAACAGAAAGGTGATACTATCCCTAAAAGAGAAGCTCCCAAATAACCAACTAATGCATTTTTTCCCTCTAAATAATCTCTTATTTTTTCTGGTGAAATAAATGTCCTAAGATAACCTATCGCAAATACAACTATAATTAACAATAACGTTATTTTTAATGTATCATATATCCAAAAATTCACTGCATCCGCTAACTTACCTGTTAATCCCAACAAGGAAACTATGTAGTTAGATATTTCCTTAAACATCTTATTTATCTGAAAAAATTATTTCTTTAAGTTCTTTTTTGGAAGGAGCACTTCCTTTTATCTTAAATTCATCGTTAATTGAGACAGCAGGAGTGCTCATAATCCCTTTCTCAGCAATTTCTGTTAAATCATTTATTTTCTGTATCTCTATCTCATCTCCTTTTTGTTCCTCTTTAACTATTTCTTCAATCCTTTTTTTTAGTTTTTGACAATTTTTACATTTTTCTGCTCCATAAATCCTTATATTCATCCTTTCACCTCTTTTGAAAGTTTTAATAATTTTTTTAATTTATTTGGTTCCTTTATTTTTGCTTCAAGTCTTTTTCCATTTTTTCTTGTTTTAATTAAACCTGCTTTTTCCAGTTTCTTAAAATGTCTATAAGCTACAGATCTGTCTCGATCAATTATGTCTTGGAACTCACAAATGCAGGTATATTCTCCTCTTTCAAGTAATTCCTTTATTAGGGCCACTCTTGGCTCAGACGATAGAGCCTTAAATATTTGATGCATGTGTGCACAATATTGCACATTAATGACTATAAATATTTCCCACTTTACCTAAAAAAATTAAACCCCTCAAGCCAAAATAATAGAGTATGGAACTATCTTCTGTTCAACAAGAAATTCTAAATGCCCTAATAGCTTTATTTCAAGAAGAAGAAACCTCCATAAAAGGCCAAAAAATCGCTAAATCAATAGATAAACAACCAGGAACAATTAGAAACCAAATGCAGTGGCTAAAAGCTCTTAACTTAATTGAAAGTGTCCAAGGCCCTAAAGGAGGTTATAAACCAACATCAAAAGCATATAGCGCATTAGATCTAGCAAGTTATGAAGAAGGAGAATCAGTAGACATTCACAAAGAAGGAAAAAAAATCGAAGGATCAACAGTAATAGAAATTGATTTAACAACAGTAACTCAACCAGACGTCTGCAAATCCGAAATTAAAATAATAGGGGACATAAGAGAATTCGAAATAGGGGATGAAATAAGTCTTGGCCCAACACCAGTAAATAACTTATTTATTAAAGGAGAAGTCAGTGGAAGAGACGATGTTAACAACAAATTAATCATAGAAATAAAAGAACTTCACTCAATACCAAAAATACCTGTAAAAGATATAGCCTCTAGCGAGGTCGTAATACTCAACAAAAAGGATTCTGTTATAGATGTAATAAAAAAATTTGTCAAAAACGATATCCGAGGAGCACCAGTGGTTGATAAAAACAAAGTTCTCGGAATGATAATATACAGTGATGTGGGCGAAGCATTACTAGAAGATAAAGAAAAAAAAGCAGAGGATTTCATGCGAGAAGCCATTAAAATAAATGAAACAGAACCACTTTTAGAGGCAGTTAAAAAATTCAAAAAACACCAAGTAAATAGGTTAGTAGTAACCTATAATGAAGAACTAAAGGGAATAATAACCTACACAGATGTACTAAGAAGATTAACAGCAATAGGAATAGACTATTATTCAAACAGAAAAAACTAAATAACGATTTTTATTTATATAAAAAACTCTTATGGAATATAATTCATTATTTAACTATTTTTTCGACAACATTATTTAAAGTTGAAAAACTAATGATTGTCAAAGAAATGTCTAGTATTAATGAAAAAGTAAAAAACTACATTAATCACGATGCATCAATAAAAAAAGATCTTAAAAGAGGCATCATTAATCAAAGAGCTTTAGCTAGATACATTAAAGAAAAAAAATGCCCTGAAGCTAGTTTAGATGCTGTCATTAGTGCGATTAGAAGATACCCTACTTCAGAAATTCAGAAAACAGAAAATGAATTTCTAAAAGAATTTAAGTTAAGTATGAAAAACGATATATTTGACTTATCTCTATCCAACAACAAAAACGTCCACGAAAAACTGGGAAGCTTACCTGAATTAATTGATTTCAGCAAAGGAGAAATACTTAGAATAATTGTTGGAGTCCAATCCCTAAAGATAATTGGTGATGAAAGAAATTCAAATGAAATAAAAAATAAATTCAGTAATAAAAACATAATAAACCTGAGAGAAAACCTATCAGAAATAACTCTTACTTTTCCCGAAAAAGCTGAAGAAAAAACCGGAATAATCTCAACAGTTACAACCGAATTATCACTAAATAACATCAATTTAATAGAGATAATGAGTTCAGCACCAGAATTAATCCTAGTTATAAACGAAAAAGATTCACTAGAAACATACAGAACACTACAAAACATTAACAAATGAACTACTCTTGCCGTGAAAGGCGAAGAGCTTCAGAAGAAATTTGAATTTGGTTTCTGTATAAGAAGTAGTTCATGAAACTAAGTTAGTTACCATATTTTCCTTCATAATAACTACAATTTTCTTTAAGAAAACATACCTCACATCTAGGTTTTTGTGCCCTACATATCTCCCTACCATGTTTTATCAGATTCAGATGAAATTCCTCCATCTTGTCATCAGGTGTCTTCGATTCAAGTACGTCATGAGCTTTCTCTCTTGTACTATTTTCTGAAATCAATCCCAGTCTCTTTGATACTCTAAAAACATGAGTATCTACTGGAAAAGCGTTTTTATCGAAGTTGAAGTTTAAAATAACCGCTGCAGATTTTGGTCCAACACCAGGTAAATCAAGTAACCAATCTCTGGCTTCAGATAGTTCCATTTCCTCTAAAAAACTTAGATCTAATTCTCCTCTTTTTTCTTTTATTTTTCTCAATGAATTCTTTATTCTCTCCGCTTTTAGGTTCTGGAGACCTGCCATAGAGATTTTTTCTGCAATTTCTTGTTCATCGGCTTCCATGATTTGTTTAGGATTTAAAAAATGTTCTTTCAAAGACGTAAACGCTCTATCCCTGTTTTTGTCATTCGTGTTTTGTGACAAAATCACTTCAATCAGCGAATAAATGGTATCTGGGTCGTTCCTGCTTTCTGGTGAACCATATTCTTGGTTGAGTTTTTTGATTATTGTGTTTATTTTTGACATAGAATAAAAAAAAAAAAAAAAACTTTCTCAATAAATTTTATTTACTTGATGTCTTTGTTTTTTAGAAAAAAATTGGTGTTTTTATCTTATTTCGGTATAATATATTGTTCTTGGACATCCTGGGCAGTCTTTTTTATAGCTTTTACATTCTGTGCATAGGCAACCACAGGGACTTGTTTCATTGTCTTCAATTTCGTATTTAAAAGGGAAAAACTTAGGGCTTAGTGGCGCTGTTCCAAGGTATTCAATTCTTGAGTTATTTGGGACTTTTCTATCTGCACAGTTCAGTTTTTCACTTTTTAGGACATTTAAGTCTTTTACCACTCTTAGCACTAAGAGATTATGAGCTCCAAATAATTCTGTATAAAAAATTACTCTTGGACAATTTTCATAATGTTCTAATAATTCATCTTTTTGTTCTTCATTATCTAATTCTACTAATGTTACTCCAACTTTATAATCTAATTCACTTAGATTTAAGCAGGGTTTGTTTTCTAATATTCCATTATTTTTTAGTTTGTCTAAACGTTTTTTAACAGCTACATGACTTAAATCTACTTTATCCCCTAATTGCTTCAGAGTTAAGTCATTATCTTCATATAAATTATTAATTAACTCTATATCGGTTCTGTCTAATTTCATTCATTCAAATAATGGTGAAGTAAACACTTAAAATTTAAGATGATTAACTAGTTTTTAAAAAATATTTATTAATTTAAAAAATTATGATTGATTTATTTTATATTTAGTAAAGTAATCAATTAAATTGATTTAATAAAAGTGATATTGTTTTAAGTGATTTAAGAAATAATTAATTCCTTTTAAATATGTTTTAATTAATTAATTTGTTTCTTCATTTTCTAAGATCTTATATATTCCATAATTTCTTGTTTTAAGTAAGGTTTTTTTCTTAATTTTTAGTACTAATTCTATTCTTCAAGATAGATTTGGTTCTTACTTGAGCAAAATATTTTTATTAATTAGGAATTATTCTTAATTAAGAATTATTTTCGGATGTGAATGTGTTATGGAAGAATATCTAGAAAAATGGTTTGGTGGAGAAACAAGCGAAGTTGGAATATATTTAGC
>CAYPLQ010000066.1:6395-7602 GCA_964411605.1 uncultured archaeon
CGAAATATCTCAAGATCTTGAAAAAATAGCTTGGGAAGAAGCTAAACACGCTGCTCATGCAGCCAGAATATCAGATAAAATAGGTTCAACGAAGGAAAATCTCGAAAAAATGCTTGATGGGGAACAAATGGCAGCAAAGAAAAGGTTAGAGAAAGTTGATGAACATGAGGGAAAAAAACTACACTGGTTATATACAACAGCAAAAGACGAACAAAGACATGCAGAAGCCCTAAAAGGATTATTAAATAGGTATTTTTAAAAAAGAGATGAAACAAGAAATAAAAGAAAAATTAGATAAATTAAAAGAACGAAACCACAAAATCACGCCTCAAAGAACAGAAATAATAAAAGCTCTAAATGAACTAAAACACCCATCCATAAAAGAAATCAAATCTCATCTAGAAAAAAAATACCCAATGATAAGCGAATCAACGATATACAAAACAATTAACTTATTAAAAAAAACCAATGAAGTTCTACCGATAGAAGGAGAAGATAAATCTTATTTCGACATCAACAAAAACCCTCATCCTCATTTTATCTGTAAAAAATGTGGAAAAATCTACGATATACAAAAAAAAGAGATTAAGGAACACATTAAAAACATAAACCAAAAAACTGACCTAAGCTATGAATGGATAGAACTTAATTTCCACGGAACCTGCAAAAAATGTCAAAAAAAATAAACCTATTTTTATTTTAACTTCCTTATCTAATACATACTTAGTAGTCCCGGGCGGATTCGAACCGCCGTCCTGAGGTCCAGGGCCTCAGAGGATTGACCGCTACCCCACGGGACTTTTTGTTTTTAAGCTATTTCTACGTCTCTAGATTCCCTTGATTCTTCTGGCAAATCTATTTTACCAAATCTACTTTCAAATTTCTTTAAGTTCTCTTCCAATGCTCTATATAATCGCTTCGCATGCTGTGGTGTAATTGAAACTATTGCTTTAGCTTTAGCTTGGTTGGTGTTTGGTATTTGGTGCAAAAAGTTAAGTGTGAATTCATCGTCTTTATGAGAGATCTGCACCATATTAGAGTATGTGGGATCTAGGTCTTTTGGTATATTTACATTTATTTTTTCATCATTCATTGCAAAAAACAAGTTTTTTTTATCACAAAATAAAATTGACTATGCACTAATAGGTTTTTTATATAGGGGCCATGGGGTAGCCTGGTCGATCCTTGTGCGTTTGGGACGCATGGA
>CAYPLQ010000067.1:0-7500 GCA_964411605.1 uncultured archaeon
GCATCAAATTCTCTTGCCTGGAAAAAGTATTATTCCGCAGACGTATATGAGGTTTCAGCAAAACAAGTAACCAAAAACCCTGAAAGCGGTGAATACATAGAAAAAGGTAGTTTTGTAATCAGAGGCGATAGAACTTATCATAGAAATGTAGCACTTGAATACACAGTTGGAGTCGAAATAGATGAATTAACTCGAGTAATAGGAGGACCACCAACAGCTATTGAACAAAACGCAAAATACTTCGAAAAAATAGAACCAGGAGATGAAAATAGAGGAGACGTCTCAAAAGAGATTTGCAAAAGAATTGAAAAAAAAGCAAAACCAGAAGAACAAAAAATAATTGATAAATTAGTTTCACCAGATGAAATTGAGAGATTCTTTCCACCAGGAAAACTTAGGGTAAAAGATGAAGATTGAACAAAAAAACCTTGAAGAGGGAAAAATAACAATAACCCCTGAAAACCCAGACGATTTCTGGACAATTAGAAACATTGTTGAACAAAAAGACGAAGTAAAAGCACTTACCTTCAGAAGCCCAGAAAAAAGTTCCGATAAAATAAGACCTGAAAAAAGAAAGAAGGAGCCAACCAAATTAACGATAGAAGTAGATGAAATAAGTTATCAAGATTTTTCAGGAAGATTAAGAATAGGTGGAGAAATCATAAAAGGAAAAGAAGATTTTATTGGGAGATATCACACCATAAATGTAGAACAAAACAAAGAAATAACAATAAAGAAGCAAAAATGGAAACAAGATCAACTTGATAGATTAAAAGAAGCAGTAAAAGAAACAAAGAAACCAAATGTAGTAATTGTCACAATTGAAGAAGGAGAAGCAACAATAGGAATAATGAGGAGACATGGTTTAGGTAAAACAACATCAATCGAAATGGGTTCTGGTAAAAGAGAAAAAGACACAAATAGAAGAAAAAATTTCTTTGCAGAAACCTATAAGAAATTAAAAAGAACATTAAAAACAAAAAAAATAGATAAAATAGTATTAGCTGGACCTGGTTTTACAAAAAAAGATTTCTTGGATTTTTTGGAGAAAAGAAACAGTGATTTAATAAATAAAATAGTGATTGAAGACACAGCAAGTGGAGGAGAAAGAGGAATACATGAAGCAATAAGAAGAGGAGCAATCGAGAAAATCTGGAAGGAATCAAGGATAACAAAGGAATCAAGACTAATTGAAAAATTATTAGAAGAAATAGCAAAAGACAATAAGGCAACTTACGGAATAAATCAAGTAAAAAAAGCAATAGAAATTGGAGACGTAGATCAATTAATGGTTTCAGAAAAAAAACTCAGAAAAGAAAGAAAAAAAAACAAAGACGAAATAGAAGAATTAATTGAAAAGACAAAACAAAAAGGAGGATCAATTAATATATTTAGTTCCGAATTTGAACCAGGAAAAAAACTAGAAGCCCTCGGAGGAATAGCTGCATTACTTAGATTCAAAATTGGAAACTAAAATAATTTTTCTATTTTATCTATATTTTTACAATACATTAAGATAAGTACTTTATCATCTTTCTTCAAAACCACATCTCCTTGTGGAAACACAATGTCTTCATCTCTAATAATTGAAACTATAACAGATTTTTTAGGAAGATCTATATCTTTTAGAGCCTTGTTCTTGACCTTAGAGTCTTCCTCAATTTTAAATTCATTTAATTCAATATTTTCCTCGCCATAACTAAAAATCGTTCTTAAAGGACTGCTATGAATCGCATTCTTAAAAGAAGTTGCTGCAGCATCTGTCATTGTAATAACCGTGTCAACCCCAATTTTTTCAAAAATATCTTTTTTAGATTCATCATTAACTCTCGCAATTGTGTTTGATATATCAAATTCCTTTTTAGCCACTTGAGAAGCAACTAAATTTGTATCATCATTGTCTGTGACAGCCACAAAGACATCAGCATTAACTGCGTCAGCATCTTTTAGAACATCTATATTTGTAGCATCTCCGTTGATAATTAAAACATCAAGGTCTTTAGCAAGTTCCCGGCTTTTTTCTTCATTGATCTCTACTAAAGAAATCTTGTTTCCTTCTTTTTTAAGGGTTTTAGCTAAATATTTTCCAATCTTTCCTCCACCAACAATTAATATACGCAGATCAACCACCTCCCAAATCCTTAAAAACTGAGATGAAACCAACAAAGATAGTCCAAAATTCTAGTCTCCCTAACCACATACCAAATATTTCGATAACCTTTAAGACATTTGGCATATTAGGACCAGTAACACCAAGTGTCAAACCAACTGTTCCTAAAGCGGATGCCATCTCAAATAAAGATTTTTCCATGTTATAACCATAAAATAAAAAACCAAGCACTCCTAATAAATAATAGAGTAAAAAAATACTTGTAAAAGTACTAACACTCCAAATTTGTTTTTTTTCTACTGATATTTTTTCACCAATGTGCCTTATACTAGTATCAATTACAGCTCTTTTCGGTAACAATCTCTCCTTAATCTCCCAATAAATAGATTTTAAAATTAAGGATACCCTAAGTTGTTTTAGACCTCCGCCAGTTGATCCAGTAGAAGCTCCAATAAGCATAAGCATCGAAAGTATTAGTATAGGGCCTCCTCCCCACATTAACAAAACGTTAGAACCTTCTGTCATGTATCCCGTACCAGTAAGAGCTGAAACACATTGGAAAGCAGATTTAATGAAAGCAGATGATATATTGTAATCTCTAAGACCATATATAGAAAACAAAACCAAAGGAATAGAGACCACAATAACTTTGTAAAATAGTTTCGGCTCTATATCTAGAAATAATTCCTTCAAATTTCCCTTTAAAACCTCATAGTGTAGAGCAAAATTAACATTCCCCAGAAACATAAAGAAAATAGTTAAAACATGGATCTGAAGAGGGTAAGCACCTATGCTATTGCTTTGAGTACTAAAACCACCCGTAGCAAAAGCACACATTGAATGATTTATTGCACTAAACCAATTCATACCAGCAAAAATGTATAGAATAGAACCAATTAAGACATAAAAAACATATATTTTAGCTATTAATTTAGCAGTATTGGCAACACTAGGCAATAATTGGTTCCCACCACCTTCTGATACAAATAAACCAGATTCAATGTCAGTAGAACCAACTATAGCAGTTAACATAAGAACAGCTAAACCTGCACCCCCAATAAATTGCATCAAACTCCTCCAAAATAATAAAAGACGAGGAAATGAGTTTTCATTAACTACCATTGTCAACCCCGTTGTTGTCCAACCAGAAAAAGCTTCAAAGACACTATCTAGTCCACTCATCTCACCTGATAGAAAAAAAGGCAAAGCCCCAAATACAACAGCTAATATCCATCCAAAAGTAACAATTATAGTTGAATGTCTTATATCAAAAGTAGGAGGATCATCAATTCTAAAATAACGCCATAAAGAATAACCAATCGTTAATGAAAAAAAAGAAGATAATAAAAAACTAAAGGCAATACCTATTTCCTCAGGAAAAAAAACCAAAAAAATTAATGGAATCAATAAAGCAAATCCTGTATAAATAGATAACAAACCAATATAACTAATAATAACTTTATAAAACTTTTTTTCTTCTCTATCAATTTTAATTAAACCCATTTTTTAATCCAATCCCTGTTTTTATTAACATCTTCCACCTTAGTTATAAGGTATAATCTATCACCTGCTTGTATTTCATCTTCTTCAGTTGGCAAATTTAAATCACCACTTTGTTCTATGGCACATAACTTAAAATCATTAGGTACCTCGAAATCACTGAGTTTTCCTATATCCTTAGAAACCCTCAATTCAATTAATTCAATATCATTATCACCCAAAATTAGTTTACTATTTATCTCTTTACGAGAAACTGCATTTTTAAATAAAGAAATAATTTCTTTAGTAGGAGTTATTAACTCATCAACATCAAAATTCAAATAAGATTCCTCGTGCATAGGGTTGTTTATTCTAGCAACTGTTTTTTCAACCCCAAACACTTCCTTACCTATTTGACAACCCACTACATTAGCATTATCATCATCGGTAACAGCGATAATTACATCTGAAGATTCAGCGCCTGCTTTTTCTAATGTTGATTCATCACTAAAATTACCTATAACGGTAGAACCACTAAACTTATTACTTAATTTATCAAAAGAAGACTCTTCTTTGTCAATTACAACAACATCATTTCCTTCAATTACTAGTAGTTCAGCTAAATTAGAACCAATTCTTCCACAACCACCAATGATAATATACATTTTATCACAGATATTCATCTAATAATTTCATATTATTCTCTATTTCTCTTTTATCTCTGGAAGCTTCATCAAGAATAGATTCCTTAATAAATATATCCACGTCCCCTCTAACAGCTAAAGCGATTGAATCACTAGGCCTAGCATCTATTTTTTTAATAGAATCACCGTTTTTTAAGTAAAGTTGAGCAAAATAAATTCCATCTTCCAGATTATCTATTAATACTTTACTTATTCTGAATCCCTTTCTTTCCAGAAAATTCATTATCAAATCATGAGCAATAGGTCTAAGTGTCCCATAATCTTTGATTTTGTTATTTGTTGAAATTGCCTCAGATAAACCCACATAGATAGGCAAATATTTTTCTTTACTTTTAAGTACTAATGCAGGAGCAAAACCATCCATCGTTTGGGCGACATAAACACCAAATAACTCAATTTTTTTTTCAGAATCTGACATCTAAAAAATATCTGAATCCAATGAACAATAAAAATAATGTAAGATAAACAAGAGTTAAATCGAATCATGAGGCCTGGTCCCAAAAAGTACTAAAAGGGATCTGGATCAGGTATCCCCCTCTCATCATCAGGGTTAGTGTATTCTCTACAATCCAAACATCTTTTTTCTCTAACTTTTCCCCTTAAAGAACAATAAACGACAGAAAAACTTCCTCCTTTCACGTGTTTGATGAAATACTTGCAATCTGAAGTCTCTAGGTCCTCATCATGATTAAATAGACCACCATCTATATCCCTACCTGGAAATCTATCATCATCAGAAAAATAATTATTCAACATCATCCCTATTTTCCTCCTTTATCCAAACATCTCTTTGAGGGAAAGGAATTTCAATGTTTTCTTCTCTGAACCTCTTATTTATTTCAAAATTCAACTCGCTTTTTGTTCTTTTCCTATTGAAAGGAGTTGCCACCCAACATTTTAATTTGAAATTTAGGGAAGAATCTCCATGTTCTTTAAAGAAAACCATTGGCTCAGGCTTTTCCAAAATTTTTTCGTTTTCTGAAGCTATATCCAAAAGCAATTCCCGAACCTTTTCAACATCAGAAACATAGCTTACACCAATAGGAATGTCTAATCTAACTTTTTTATCAGAATATGTATAATTTATAAATGGCTTAGTGAAGAATTCCTCATTAGGAACTAAGACATGATAGTTATCAAAGGTTTTAACTGTTGTAGATCTAACACTAGTGTCTACTACTTCACCAAATTGGTTCCCCACTTCTACTAAATCACCTACCTTCAACGTTCCTTCTCCTAAAAGAATGATGCCAGAAACTAAATTACTAGTTATTGATTGTAAACCAAAACCTAAAACAACTCCAAAGATACCTGCTGCCGCTAAAAGACCTGTTAATGGAATTCCAATTGAATTAAAAGCAATATATATGCCTAAAACAACTATTATATAATGAGATAACTTAATTAAGGGATATCTTTCATTTGATTTTACTCCTTTCTTCTCTAAAGCTTTATCTATTATTTTTCTAATCCATTTAGAAGCTATATATGTACCTAATAAAACTAAAACAAATATTAAAAAGCTTTTAATAGTTATAGGAGTTCCACCTATACTAAATAACTTAAATGAAATTATTTTATTAATATCTTTTATTAAATTCATAATACCTTAGAGAACCCTCAACAATATCTATAACTTATTCAAGTTTTAACTTAATACTTAATAATTTTTGGCTTAATCTTTCAGAAGAAAACTAACAAAATAAAAATATTTCCAAAACTTAGTTAATGATTAAAAAATAAAAGATTTTTCTGATAAAAATGAAGGGTAGAAAATTCAAAGCAAAAAGAGGTCATTACATAAAAATAGATGATGTAGAAAAAGCTTTAAAAGAGATTTTTGGAGAATATGAGAGAAAAGAAAATTGTTTTCTAATAAAAAACTATAAAGCCTTCAAAGAGATGGAGGTTGAAGTTATTAAGAATAAAAACAAAAAGAATAGGATGAGAGTATATACAAAAGCCGATATGGATAAAGCAAATAAAGCATTAGAAACTAAAAAAGATTTAAATAAATTTTTAAAGAAAATAACAGGGTATACAGCTAAAGAAAGAGTTTCAAGAATGAAAGATGAAGTAGAAGAATGAACCACACCTTTGAAACATAAAGAAAAATAAGAGGGTCTTATAGAGACCTAACTAGTTCTTTTTAGTATTTTTATAGAATATCTCTCAATATAACGACCATTGTCTCTATAACCATATCCTTTTTCTAGATCTAAGAAACAATTTTTTTCATCAACTTCCTCAGGAACCAAAATATCATCAGAAGAAAGCGGCCTATCAAAAACTAACTCAATAACCAATTCGCCATGTTCTTTGGATTTTACTTTTTCCCTCCATTTTTCACCAAGTTCCCCTCTTTTGTATTCACCAAAAATAGGTTCATTTAATTTAACATCTTCTCCGTCTTCTATGTCATTTATTTTTTTAATAACTTCTTTTAAATCATTTGGTAACTCCTTAAGAATCTCTTCACTTGGATCTTCATCTAAGACCTCATTTATTTCTCTTATATTAGTTGCAATCTCTGTTATAATTTCTTCTAGTTTTTCTTCTTTAATTACTCCTTTTTTTAATGCATAAAGAAAAGTTGTTCCAGATCTCGTTACTTTCCTCTCAAATGAATTCTTGGCGTTTGAAATTTCACTAGCTTCATATTTTTTATTAATAAAAGGAAAAATACTAGGTAGTTTTTTCCCCACTTCAGTCATAGGAATTGTTCCAGTTCCTTCCTTTCTGAAATTATTTATGATTTCTGAGACCATCCATTCTCTTGTAGTTAATAAGCTTCTTTTTTTCAAGAAATCATTAATAGAGCTATAGCTATCCTTATCTGTTTTCTGGAATTTTTCAAATTTATCCATTATAATAAAAAAATTTAAAGGAAAAATAAAATATTTTTTTATCTAAAAAAAATACCCAAAAGATTTAAGTGGAGAAAAAGAAGATGGAAAAAGCACATCAAGAGATCAAGTTATTGATCCCTTCCTCACTCACGATAGAAAGTGATGACCAAAAGGTTAAGACACTCAAGATAGGAAATATTGCAAGGTCTGCTTCAATATTCAGAGCAAATGAAATAATAATATACAAAGACCCAGCCTACGATGAAAGCGAGTTGATTGAAAAGATACTGAAATACGCCGAAACACCACCATATCTAAAAAAGAAGTTATTTGGTCTCTCAGAAAAATTAAAATATGT
>CAYPLQ010000068.1:0-1766 GCA_964411605.1 uncultured archaeon
AATAAACATCATCATTTGAAATATATTTATCTCCCTTCACACAAATCCAATTTTTCTCCTTCAGATCATCTGGCAAGTCCTTTTTTTTAAATTCATTACTATTTATATGTTCTAAAAGAAGATTGTTTTTAAAACATTCTTTATTGTTTTCTAAATATTCACTAATTCCGTTTTCCTTAAGCTTGGTCAACATAACAGATTCAAGTATCTCTTCCGCTTTTTTTTTCGTATCATCAAATCCTTCTAAAAGTTTTTCTTTTGATAATTTGCTTTCTTTTTCCATTTTTTTTAGAATTATATTCAAAGGAGAGTCATTTTTATCAATTAAATAAATTTCAGAAAGAGGAAATACCGATTCTTCTAGTAAATTTATTTTTAGACAAGATATAAATTCTTTATTTCTTTCCTCTAATCCAGAATTTTCTTTATCTTCTTCTTCACATTTTTCCTTATATAATTTGGATAATACCAACAACAAAGTTTTCAATTCTTCAAATGATATATTCTCTTCTTTATCTATAATATCTTCTTTTATTCTTTTACAAAATTTATTAAAATTAAGACTATCTTTTTCGTCTAGTAATTTAAGTTTATCCAAACCATTTTGATAATTTGGTAAATTAAAATATTTAGTCACCTCAGAGAATCCATTTTCATCATTTTTTAAATATTGATAGATTTCATCACTTGGCTCTAATATTTCTTTTTTAGATTTACAATGGAATATATTCCCATCGCTCTCTTTTTCGTAGGTAGTAGGTATAATTTGCAAAGATTTGACTTTTTCATTATAGTTATTATCGATCTCTTTATTATCGAAAAAGTCTTTTAAGGTATTTAAATAAATTGTTATTTTTTCTATTAAATCCTTATTTAATTCAACGTATTCTGAATCATTATTAATCAGTTTTTTAATACTATCAATTTGTTTTTTCCAATGGTCTTCTAGCAACTCTTCATATTCAGATTTGAAATCATCTTTGTTTTCTTCTTCTACAAAATTTCCAAAATAAACTTTAGGATCCAAAAAGTATATTTCTTTTTTATTTTCACTAGATAGGTATTCAGAATTACTTTCACAATTATCATCATCCCAAGGCATGAGAAGAGCTAGTTTTTCTTTTTCTTCTCCTTCTTCAGTATCTGATAAAAATAAGGGATATAAATTATTATTGCTATCATTATTTTTTTCTAAATTATAAATTATAGGAATATCTTTCATTTTATTATTATTAAGATTTTTTTGTTCGTATACATATTGTTTCAATAATTTTACGAAAGCTTTCTCAATTTTTTCTTTTCTCTCTTCTTTTTCTTCTTCTTTTAATCTTGTTAAATCTATATTTTCTAATCTTTCCCTTATCTTTGGACAACCTATTTTTTCTATTTCAATTGAATCAGAAAAAAATCCTTTCTTATTCTCTTCTCTCCATTTTGGTAAGAATAATCCTTTATTTTTATCTGATTTTTCATCAAGTATTGTATTATTGGGGGTACAAAAGGATAAAAAATCTAAATAATTATTGTTTTTAGGCCATATAACTTCAGTTTTAGGATACAAAGCATCTGGTTCATCATTATCGAGATTATCTGTTTCTAAACATACCGGCCAAATAGGTAATTTTTTTATTATTTTTTTATTATCCTCACATTTTCCATAAATGAACTTAATCAAATTCTTAGAATCGCCTTTTTCAGATAAGTCAAAATCACCTATTTTAAAACTATCTCGAATACATATTTTATCATTTTCATCCCCTATAATT
>CAYPLQ010000068.1:1776-2707 GCA_964411605.1 uncultured archaeon
TCCTCAAAGTCTATCGGTTTAGTAATGTAGCCGGCCGCGCCGGAGTCGTAGGAGCGGGCGATATCTTTGTCTCTATCTGAGACCGTCAACACTATAGTTGGGATCGAGCGTAATTTTTCATCTTCGTTTATCTTATATGTTTTTCCTTCTTCTGTCTCTTCCTTTAATTTTAAAACTTTATTACAAAGCTCTTTATTTTTAGCTATGTAACAATTAATTGGCTTTCGTCTCTTTCCATCTTTGTCTATAATAAGATCTTTATCTTTAAACGCATATTTAGGATTCTTGTCTTTGTTATCATTATTATAACTTTCATCATTGAAAGACAAAAATTCATCATTGTTGTTCTCAAAAAGTTTAGTATATCTCTCTAAATAATATCCTGGACTTTTAACTCCGTCATCATCTCCAATATTTTTGTATATATCTTTACGATATTTTTTAGTATATCTTTCTAATAAAGATAATAAGATTTCTGGAACTTCTTCTTTAATGTGTTTATTTCTATTATTTTCCCTCATTATTTCTCTTCTATTACTAGTAGGTTCAAAATCAGAGTTTACATATATCGGAAAATTCGATATCTTTTCTCCTTCTAATGGCAGGTATAAAAAAAACTGACCATCAGTGTTTTTCTTAAACTTTTTTTGGATGGCAATAGAAACATATAAATCTTGATTTTCATCATAATCAATTTTCTTATCTATTAATATACCTTCTCCATTATATTTATCTCCTTTTTCCTTATTATTATCTCTATCAAATACATATGTATACCAATTTTTATTTTCTTCATTCTCTTCATCATTTTCTTCAGTGTTTGTTTCCTTTACTGTTACTTCAAAGTCACTACTTTTATCCTTTTGATCTACAATTTTTATGCTCTTTTTGACTTTATCTTTGTTATTATTTCTAAAATCTCTAAGTGCTA
>CAYPLQ010000068.1:2750-7334 GCA_964411605.1 uncultured archaeon
CTTTTTTTATTGTCTCGAAATCGTCATAATTTTTTTCATTATTTTCATCATCATAATACTTAAAATTAAAAATCGTTTTGTCTTTGTTTTTTTTCCAATTTTTCTCTGTATCTTTCAACTCTCCTTTTGGTTTCCACTCGAGTTTTGGACTTGGTATGGGTTTTATTTGTTTATTTATTTTTCTAGTTACTTCCATTTTAAAAGAAAATGGAGGAGCAATAATAGTTGGCTTTGTATATCTTTGATATAGCTCTTTAAATCCTAACCCAAACTTACCTATTTCATCTTCAGATTTATTACTTTGAAATAAAGTGAATAAGCTATAGATATCACTTGGACAAAACATTCTACCGCCGGAATGAGAAAAAGTTAAACCTTTATCTTCATCTTCACCTTTTACTTTAGGTATTTTAAATTTCATTTCCTGTGCTTCACAATCTGATGCATTCTGAATTAATTCTACTAAGGCTTTTTTAGTAGCACTTTGATGACTTATCGCATTCTCTGTTCCTTTGTATGCAATTTCTGTAGAGGGATATTTTTCAAACCTCTCAGAAATATATTTTAAAACTTCTTTTGCATGTTCTTTTTTTTGTTTTCTCCACCACTGCGGAGAAGCAAATAAATATAGAGGGTCCCATTCTTTTTGTTCATCATCATTTTCTAAAATATTAACTATAAAATTATCTAATTTTTCTTCATCGTCGGGTTCACCATTTTCTAATTCCTTACATAATTTTTCTCTAACTTTGAAAATTGTACTTAGGTACGGTGAAATATAATTACCTTTTTCTTGTTTAATAATCCATTTTTTCATACCTTTTAGCCAATATTTGGGAGATTTTTCGAATTCGTCAATTGATTTTAAAATCAATTCATTTAATATTACTTCATTTCTATCGAATTTATCTATCAGACTATCATCAGCCTTAATAAAGAATTCAATCGGATCCTGTTCATTTATTACTTCTTTAATTTGATTATCCCTTAGAACTCCAGTCTCTTCTACAATATCATCCCATGAATCGTCTCCCGCCATGTTACGAAACTAATATTACGATATGTAATATTAATTTTACCCAAATTTACAAAACTTTAGCAATATGTATAGTGTTTTATTTGTTAAAAACTCGACAGTTTGTGAAAAACTTGTTGGAGAAGTGGTCAGGGATATTGGAGTGAGTTATGAATGATAAGATCTCTTGCCAGAGAAATAATAACAATAATTTATGTTATATGACGTAATTAGTTGACAATACTTAAATACGACTTTACCCATAGTTAATAACGGATAAGTTAGTTATGTAATATAATTAACTAATATTAACCCTCTGATGGTGGTGTGATGACTGAAGAAAAACAGAAAAAGAAAGATCCCTTTATCGAGATGGGGAAGAAACTGGGTGATAAGGCTGAAGACTTCGGTCGATGGTTGGTCGATTTCTAAAAACCATTTTCCTTCTATTTATTAGAAGGACACTGAAGATGATATTGAGTGATTATATGAGTTCAGAAGATTATTCAGAAAGAGTTAGGTCGGTCTTTCAAGACCTGAAGAAGCGGGATATGATAGATGGAACCCTGAAAAAGAGTAAGAAAACTGCTAATTTCAAGGCTTCTTTGATCTTTGATAAGATATACTTCAATCCAAAATACAAGTTTGATGAAGATTCTCTTTATTTCATCTTACTACACGAACAGGGACATAAAGAAGATAGTAAGAATACTAAGAATTATGTGGCTTTCTTATCTGGTATCATTCTTATGATCTATATTCCTATGTATCTATTATCGAGTCCTTTCTGGACAAAACTAGTTGCTTCATTATTTATTATCGGTTTTACAGTAGTTACTTTAAATCTATACTCTAAAAGGTTTCATAAAGATGAATACAAAGCGGACGAGTATGCTGCTTCTAAGTTAGATAGATTAGATAAATTTGATGTTGAACCACATGAAGTTTTGGAAAAACTTGCAGGGAATTACAAAGAGCAGAAACAAGACTTGAACAGGTTGAAGAAATTGTTGTTCAAAGGTGTTTTACATCCACCAGATGAGAAGAGGGTTGAGCATTTGAAGGAATGTATGAAAAAAAATAGGCTTTGTGAGAAGGAGGAAATTAAATGAGTAGAGGATCGGATATAGATATGGTAGATATAGTTAAGAAGGCAAAGATGGGCGTTTTGTTTAATTTAGATGAAGTAGAGAGTATAGAAGATAATAGAGAGTACCTAAGGGCTATCAGGACCCTTTATCTTGAAATCATAAGGGAGGCGCAGTATTTAGCAGATAATCCTTCCTCTTCAAGATTAAGAGACAAAAAAGAAGAGATAAAAGAAAAAATGGACCGTCTATACAGTAAATGTTCCAAAGAAACGTTCCCTTCAGAGAAATTTTTGGAATCTACATGCAACTGTAAAGAGGAGGAGCATATAGTCAAATTGCTATTTTCCAAGAACGGAGTGGGGTTGCGTGTCCGCAATCCGAGTGTTAGAGGAGAGATATTGATTATGGCACTCAGATTGATAATGGATATTCCTCTTGAGAATGGCAGAAAATACATAATAGATAGTTCCAGGTTAAGAGAAAACCACTTGATCGAATTAGACAAGAAAAGAAGACATCGGGATTTGAGAAGAAGGGGTAAGACGATAGAAGAGTCAAGGTTCGTCTTAAATGAAGACGTCATTGATGCACTTCTAGGACATATAGAGGACGTAAAAGTAAGAGAAAAGGATAGAAAGAAGGATTCACGGAAGAAGGGTAAGTTGATCAACAAGGTAGAAACTGACGTTAGCATGTCGGATGTTGTACTTCCGGAAGATAAGAAGGACACTATCCTGGCCTTCATGGAACAGAGCAAAAACAATGACAAATTCATGGAAGAATGGAACCTGAAATCGATAGTTGGTGAAAGGCAGGGAGTGAACATGCTTTTCTCAGGTCCTCCAGGCACAGGTAAGACGATGCTCTCTAAAGCGGTAGCAAACGATATGAATAAGGATCTATCGATGGTTTCTTTTGGTGACTTATTAAATTCCTATTTTGGTAATACTGAAGAGAATGTCAGTAAATTATTTGAGTTTGCTGGAGAAGGATCGATAATCTTGATTGACGAGGCAGATGCCATATTACAAAAAAGAGCGCCTGCTAAAAGTAGCTGCGACAGGTCAGAGAATAGGATTATAAACATCGTATTGCAAAGTATGGAGAACCACTCCGGTATAGTTATCTTCACTACAAATATAGCAAGAGGTCTCGATAGAGCTGTAGAAAGAAGATTGGACCTTAAATTAGAGTTACCGGTTCCAGGTGCAGATGCGAGAGAAGAGATCTGGAAATACCATTTACCTGACGAATTACCCTTGGGTGAGGAAGTAGATATACGTGAATTGGCAGAGAATTACGAGTTCACTGGAGGAGAGATCAGAAACGTGGTTCTAAATGCTGCTAGAATAACTATGAAGGATAACAGAGGAAGTGTTTCTAGAGATAATTTACTCGAAGCGTGTAGAAAAGAAGAGGAAGGTTCTGAGGCTATGGACTACCAGATAGGTGATAGAGAGAACGAAGATATCGCCGGGTATATGTGAAAGCTGGGATCGATAGGTAACTTATGCCAACGATTAAGAAATAAAGTTAAATTATCTGTAATCTCAACCAGCATTACATAAGATCAAAACCTCTTTTTTTATTTTCTAGCCCGATTATCTATACACTCTCTGCATCCATGAAGATCAGATTGAACCAGAATTCATTTTCTGCAATCTTGAGACTTTTAGTGTTAACAGAAACAACCACTTCAGGATGTCCCTCATAACCTGTTTCTAGAATTCTTGATTCCTCTTTAATGATACCATATTTTGATAGCGTTTCTTCAGGTTGCAAAACCCCAACTGTATCCACATTGTCCTTAGATGGTATCTTGATTTTATTGGCTGTAGAAACCCTATACATACCTCTAGGTAGATTATAGTAACCATCATCAGGATTTACGAAGTCAAAACTTGATTTGATAACTCCTCCACCATTGTCTATAATCACATCAGCATGATCAGGAATCCTCTTGATTTCGGAAATTTGAAGTTTTATATAGTGTTTTTCTATATCGACTTCTGGAGGTGTACCAACATATTCTTTTATATTATCTCCTTTCCAAACTGTCACCATAAATCAACTCCGTTTTTGAATTTGATTTTTATCATGTATCCTCTTAACCCTGTATGGCAGGAAGATATTAAAAATTAGTCATATCAATTTAATAATTAAACAAATGCGGTTCCTTAATATTATAACAAATTGGCAGGAGTAATTATTCCTATGACTTCATTATCTTTCTGGATCAGCACTGCATTAGTTGACTTGAACATGGATTTGAAATCATCTTTTGGTGTATCATATGGTATCCTCGGTGGAATATGGTAGTCTAATTTATGGACTAACAATTCTCGATTATCTTCATCAGCGATATCCTGGCTGGTGATCATTCCTACATATTTTCCTTCTTTTTTTTTTTTTTTTTGGGAAAATTCATTTTCTTTCATGATTCTTGCAGCTTTCTTTATTTTATCGTCAGGCTTTACA
>CAYPLQ010000069.1:0-964 GCA_964411605.1 uncultured archaeon
TTGGCGGGCAAATGTCCCAGTCAAGGATGGGTAACGGTCAACTTGCCCTGAAGTCGGGAGTGTTGAAACCGAATGGAGATTACTACTCTTACCCAAATTAAATTGGGTTTGAGGTGGAGCTCACTGACAAGCCCCTTCCCTAATCCCTTTCGATTAGACAGGGGTAGTTGACTAGATGGAAAAAACACAAAACACCACCTAGATAAACTAGAAAAAAGCGAATTAATCAAAAGCTACAGAGAAGGAAGAAGAAAATACTATTCACTACAAAAAGAAATAAAACTAAAAATATCTCCTCCACCAGAAGGAAAATTCTTATTAATAACAACAGAGGAATAATTTTTTCCCTTCATAAGAAAAATGATTGTTTGAGGACAAAATGAGCGAAATAGAATCCGAGATATATGAAGTTGGTAGGGCAGACGAAGGAGCTCTAGTCCTAATACAAGGAAAAAACAAATACAGCGACAAAGTATTACCTATACTTTGTAACCCAATGCAGGGAAAGAAAATAAAAAGAGGCTTATCTCAACAGACAACCTCAAGACCACAGACACATGACTTATTTATCGAGATCCTCAACGAAGTTGGAAGCGCCGTAAACAAAATAACAATCGATGACGCAGAAGGAGGAATCTATTTCGCAAGAATCCACATTCAGAGCTATGGAGAAGACGAAGAAGAAATAGTGTTAGATGCTAGACCAAGCGATGCATTAGCAATAGCAGTAAGAGAAAGAGCACCAATTTACATAAAAGAAAAATTATTCGAAGAAAAAGGAGTAAGTCCCTCAAACCTAAAATTCGAAAACCAAGCAGAGTAAAAAAACTATTTTTGCTCTAAGTCACTATATTCTTCCTTAATCTGTTCCATGAACCTATCATAGTAAGGTAATTCCTTTGGAATTTCCTCAATCTCTTTTTCTTCATAATTCACACCCCACATGTGTTCACATTCAGGGCAT
>CAYPLQ010000069.1:975-7128 GCA_964411605.1 uncultured archaeon
CCCTCGCATCTACGACAAGTAGTGTTATCATATCCTTGTTTCTTCAATTCCTCAGATCGATAATTTCCTTTCTCCTCCACACCTTCTTCGTTTCTTTCAGCCATCATAAAAACCCATGATTTATTCAGCAAAAATAATAAGGAATTCTATTAACTTTTATCTTATTCTTCTATTGAATAGGTAAGAATTGATGCCAAAGTATTAAGAGATTTCGGTAAAGATAAGTGTTAAATAAATAATTTATTTTCCCAAAAAATTATACAAAAAAAATAGATATTGCTTGGTGATTTGATGTCTGAAGAGGAAACGATTACTTTAGAAGAAATATTCTCAAAACTAACTAAAAAAGATTTGACGCGGAAGCTCTCATATCTAGCAATAGCGTTTTCAGCACTAATAGGTACGTACTTAAGAATTGAAATGGGTTACTTGGATCGATTAATTGCATTAGATCCATTTGAGATGTATCATCTCTCGGAGCATTGGCTAAATCATTGGGCTCCAGCAACTGTCGATAAATTACTTTTTCCAGGACCAGGAGGCTCTTTATCTGGAGTAGGTTATCCTCCTCTTACTCATGCATTGCCAGCGGTTTTGACGAAATTCTTTAACTTATTAGGTCTACAATTATCTTTAAAAACAATAGTTATTGTGTTACCTGTTTTTTTAGGAGCATTACTTCCTGTAGTGTATTGGTTTGTTGGAAAAGAATTGTATAATGAAAAAGTAGGGATTGTTGCAGCTCTACTAACATTTGTTTTCCCACAACTCATAGTGATAGGCACAGCTGGGAAATATGACACAAACATATACATCGCCTTATTCTTGCCCTTGATCCTTGGATTATTTGTTAAATCCTTTAATCAAACAAAAGTGTTGGAGAAAACTAAGTGGGGTTTATTTGCAGGAACTGCAATGGGACTATTTGGTTTATTCTGGGCAGGTTACACCTTAGTATTTGCATTAACGGCTTTTTCAATAATACTATATACAGCAGTTGCCTCATGGATAGATAAAATAGAAAAAGAAGACACATACTCTCTCTTAGGGATTTTGATTTCTTACCCAATTTTATCTTTCTTCCATACCTTTGATTTAACTCAAGGAGTTTTATTTGTTGCACCCCTAGTTTTCTTGCCATACATCGCCGCAGAATTACCCGAGTGGAGTAAGAAACTATCATTTGTTGAAGATGGAAAAAAATTCAGAAAAACCATAGTCTCTTTATTCACAGTAGCAATACTAATCACTTCATACTTAGTTTATGTTGGCATCTTAGACATCAATGTCCGAGGAATTGGAATGGTAAAACAAACAGCAATAATACAATCAACGATTTCCGAGCTCCAATCAACTTATGCTAGAGGATTACAACCTCTTGCAAGTAACTTCGGTGCATTAGGGAACTTAGTATTACCTGTTTTGTTCTTACCACAATTATTGATTATCTATAAGCTCTACAAAAAATTCAATCCAGCAAGATTCTTTGAATTAGTATTTGTTGGATTCACATTCCTTATGCATTTCTTTGCATCCCGTTTCCTTTCACTTTACTTATTTACAGTTACATTTGCCATTGCAGCGGAATTAGTTTGGACCATAGATTACATAGGTGGTGCAAAAAAAATCAGAAAAAGCTTCGAAAAAACCTATGTTGATCTAGATAGCTGGGATAAATTTAAGGCCCTAATTGTGTTTGGAGCCATAATTTGGATCTTATTTGCATCTCTACCAGTAGCTGGATTACCACTAACCAAAGACTTCAAGGTTCAACAACAACCCTCGGTTGTTTACTCTGAATCCAGAGGAGCATGGATAAATACATTCAATTACTTAGACAACAACGAATCAGTAACAACTGAAGACCACGTATTGAGTTGGTGGGACTATGGCTTCGCAATGAAGGTCCTAGGAAATGTAGGAGTATTCACAGATAATACTCAATTTAATGCTGAGGAAGCTGCGAAGTTCTATGTTATGCAGAATTTAACCCAGGGAAGGCAGTACCTCGTGGAAAATATGCAGGAAGAGCGAAACGAAACTGTTGATTACGTAATAGGTAACAAATACATTGGTTACAGTGGTAAATGGCACGCAGTAGTTACAGTGTCAAGTGGTTTAATGGATACACCTAATTTGGCTGATGGAATAAATCCTGGAGAATACGAATGGGCATGGGGTCGGAACCAAGTTGGTAACAAAACAAAGCACTCAAATTATTACAAATTATCTTTCTATAACGCCTCAAAATACGGTGTTGGTGATGAACCATATCCTGGTTACAAAATAGCTTATCAATCACCACAGTGGTACATACAATACTATCCACAAGGAAGTCAACAACCTTCATTAGCTATAGTGAATGCATCAACTGCTTTATCCGGGTTATTCCCAAGTGACCAAGTACTAGGACCAGCAATCACATTATACGAACTAAACCAAACACAGACAACACAATAAGACTCTCATTTTTTATTTATTAATTTTTAATTAAATCGTTGTTACGATTAATATTATTAAATACACTATTAGTACTGAAACAGGTTTTAATAACCCCAATAAGTCTTTCTTGAGGCTTGAATCAAAATAATCCTTTGTTATTATCAAACACAAATGCACTGGCGAAATAAAGTACCCAAGGTAACATGAAATAAATAATGCACTAATATGTAAAGGATTACTCACCTCAATAAAAGGAGTTATAAGAGGAAATGAAAGAGCTATCGCGCCCAACCCAATTCCAAGGACTAACCCAATTAAGAAAGGAATAAAAAAGATAATTACTTCTAATGGAACTCCATTTCCTCTAGCCAAGTTAACCAATTGATCAAGAGAACCACTCATCAATATTACTTCCCTAAAAAACATTATACCAAACACAGCTACTGTTAATTTCAAAGGAAAACCTTCTCTAACATAACCAAATGTCTCATCCGCTCCTAGGTCTTTGTAATTCTGTATGAGTAATATGACTAATGCTAAAGGAACAATAAACATTAATTTAATATCAAAAACCGCTTTTATTAGTACAGAAACAAGAATAGGTGATAACCAATAAATTATCTTAAACAATTCCTTTATCTTACTATCTGTATGTTCCTTATGGCCCTTCTCCATTTTTCTTATAAAGAAAAGATATCCCAATAAAATAGATAACAAGAAAATAGGTGTGTTTGCAATAACTAACTCCATCACAGAGACCTCGGTAGAAGAAGCTGCTAAAGCAAGGTCAGGTGAAAAAGGATAAACGAAATAAATGAAGTGACGGAACCAGAAATTTATTAATGTCTTTTCTTCTGAATCCGCTCCCAATTCATCAGCCGGTTTCTCCATAATCGGAGCAGACATCAAAGCTCCTCCAGGCATAGGGAGTAATCCAATCATTGTTGGAATAGCTCCAGCAGTACCTCTAGTATTCAACAAAGTCTTGAAACTCTCAACAATCTTATCTACTTGACCTGTTCTTTCCATTGTTAATCCAATTATGTTAATAAAAATAACTAATACCTCTAAATTAATTGTATCAGCGTTGAATGTGTTCTTAATTGCATTAAAAAACATTGTTGGTGTAAATAAATTACTTAAACCAATGAATAAGGCTCCAATAAAAATTGAGGCACTGAAGTCTACACCTCTTCTAACTAATGCAACAACTAATGCAAACCCAAATAATGTTCCAAGTATCCCAAGATCCATAACCAAACAGAACCACCTAATATAAGTTAACTCATCGGTAAGCCGATTTAATTCATTCAGTTAAATCTACATAACCATAAATCTTAGAGAAAAACAAAGAGAAATAAAAAAAAATAAGAACTATTTTTTAGTTCCACTTCCACTTTGTTAGTTCCTTGGTATCGTATCGGTAACTGGTTTTTGGGATCTCTTCAATTTCAAGTTGCTTGTTTCTACCTTCACCGTCCTGTATTGAGTCATAAAAAACTGCTTTTTTCTTAGAAACCTTTTCTATTACATCTGTAGAGAGACGCCTTATCTCAGGATGAATATCTTTTCCAGTGTGCCCAATAATTATCAAAGATGCATTGTATTTCCTGAATTTCTTCAATAAATGAATTAGGTTCTGAGCATTGTACCCCTGTTTCCCATAGCCATGAGCATAAGAACTGGCTTCGTCAAAAACAAATAACTTCGCCTCATTATTTTTTTCTAACCAATCACTTAATTCAGAAAAAACCAGTATCTCTTGGTCTTTTTCCTTGAAACTCTTTATGTTTGACCCAATTTCACCATCCTTATCTATCTTCCACAACTCCGATAACAACAAAGCAAAATCCGTCTTACCGGATCCTAAGTCACCATAGATATAAGAGATGTATCCGTCTCTACTCACTCTCTTAATTAGTTTTTTGTAAAGATCTAGGCCGGAGAAGTCCTTGTTTTTGTTTCGATAACCAGTTACGTATTTCATCTGAGAAATATTTCCCTCATCAATTGCCTCAGAAACTAAATCAGTAGCTTCTTTCCTAATAACTTTAATAAATAACTGTGACTCGTATTCGTTCTCTGGTAATTCGTCGTTCTTTATCGTACTCCATTCATTTGAGAAATAATTCAAAAAATCCCTTGTATCGCTGTCTCCAATGTATCCTGTGTGTTTGTTCAAGAACCTATCCTGTTTTTGGCAAACCTCTTCAACATGTTCCTTAAGATCCATTGAGGTAAAAGACAAGTTCTCAGTCATAGATATCAGATTTCCTTAATTCCTCTTCAACAACTTCTTGGATTTCTTCTCCACTAAACAACAAATCCTTTTCTGCTTCAACAACCATCTTTTGACCCAAGTGATTAATAGCTCCTCTAACAATTGAAGTGATCTTTGTTCGAGTAACTAAGCCCTCTCTAGCCATATCTTCCAAGGAATCTCTTAATTCACTTATTTTTTCTTTCTCCCTCAACAACTCGATGTCATTCAAAGAACCTCGCCAACTACCACTTGCCTCAAAATCTTTTTCATTGAATCTCTTACACACAAAAACCCTTTCGTCGTTTTTTGTCTCAAACAAGGATCCTTCCACGACATCAACTTTTTTCCAAGCATCTAGTGGGAACTTAAATAACCTTATTCCATTCTTTTCTACACCTAATTCAAGTAAATAAATCACTTCTTCCCTAAACACCCATTCAATTAATTTCTTTGATGGCCAAGCTAGGATTGAGCCCGAGACAATGAATGTAAATAAAAAAACCATTATTGGTTTAGAGAAACTGTATCTTAAATAAATGTAAGATGAAATAAATAAAGAAGAAATCACTAGTAAAGGAATAGAATTAATGGCTTTACCTAAATATTTCAAACCATTTTTGATTGTTTTTTTCATAGTATTTTTTCTGGCTCAGTTGTTTCCTTTTTCTTCTTGTAAAAACCAAATGCCAATGGTAATGCAAAACCAGAGAAGGTTCCAGAGACAGCAGCAACGCCAGCATCTAACCAACCCGGGTTCTTTTGGTGCCAAGGAGTTCTTTTCTCAACAACAGCTACTGAACCATTTTTTGTTACTAAACGAATAGCTGCTTTTCCTCTAACCTGAGAAGCATTTACCCAAACAACGTTCTCTCCATGTTCTAACTCAAAAACTTCTCTAACCTCTTCTTCATTCCTAAAGAGCTGCAGTAAATCATAAATAACTAATTTTTGTTCTTTGTAGCTCTGTATTTTTAATCTAAAACAACCGTCTTTGTATGTTTGATCCAACAAAATCGTTGAGGAATCAATTTTTTCCACTCCCTTAACCCTTGTTTCTTCAGCTCTTGTTGTTGGTAAGCAAAGTAACACTAAAAATAAAGCGATTAAGGCTTTTTTCTTCACTGAAATCACCCCTTTATTGCTATAACTGCCAAAAGAAATAGAATTAATAAAGCAAGCAACACTGTTTCTTCACCAAAGAAGGAATCAAGGCCTAATTCTATGTCTTTAAGACCTTTTAGTGGATTTCTTAGTTCAATGCCCTTGTTTTTTTGTTTTTTTATTTGCTTTGTTTGGTTATATACTTTGTTTAATTGATTTAAATCTTCTTTTATGTTGTTTGGGTTAAGTGTTTGTCGATTATAGTTATTTAATTCAATTTCTTTTATTTTGTTTCCTTTATAAGTGGTTATTGATTTAATTCTAAATGGTTGATTGAGTTCTAGTAA
>CAYPLQ010000070.1:0-3006 GCA_964411605.1 uncultured archaeon
AATTTCTCCAACTATCGGAACTGGAGTTTCAAGCCAGATTGAGGGATAACTATTTTCCATGTAATTAACTATGGTTCCATCAATTTCTTCTTCAGCTAATACATCAATTAAATCAGCTACTGAAATAATTCCTTCTAAATCACCATTATCGACCACTGGCAATCTTCTGATATCGTTTTTTAACAATAATTTAGCTGCTTCATCTATTTCTTCTTCACTATTAATTTTAATTGGATCTCTAGTCATTAACATAGCTATTTGGTCTTCTTTAGGATTTTCTAGTAAATCAGATCTTGTTATGACTCCAACAACTTCTTTGCTTTCTTCTTTAACTACAGGTAAACCTGAATGGTTCCCGTTTCTAAAGATATCTAACACTTCATCAATTGTTCCAGGAACTTCAGCAGTTACTACATCCTTCGTCATTATCTCCTTGACTTTCATATTAGTTCACTCCTTTTTGGGTCTAACAACTAATACAGGAATATCTGAGGATCTAAGAACTTTTTCAGCTACACTACCTAATAAAAACTTGTCAACTCCTTTTTTTGAAGATGTTCCCATGACAATTAAATCAATGTCATTGTTCTTTGCGTATTCAATTATTTGTTTATCAGGAACCCCTTCAAGAATCTGTGATTTGGAGTCTATGTCTTCTTCCTTGCATTTTTCTTTTACTTTTTTGTTTGCTTCTTCACCTTCATTTTTCAAGATATTCTTGGTCTTCGTCCATACCCCAGTTTCCGGAATAGATTCAAATGTAGTTGTATTTATGACAAAAATTGTATGTAATTCAGCATTTGTTGTTTTAGCTAATTCAATAGCCTCATTAACAGCATCACTAGTCTTATCCGTTGCATCGTTCGCTATTAATATTTTATCATACATATTGGATGTTCCCACCTTTTATAGTCGCTTTAATTTTATTTTTTCCTTCTAAGATTGATCTTAGAGGATCTCGTTTTTTTTCAAACACAACTAAGTTGGCTTGTGTTTCTTCTTTTATTCTGTTATCAATATCAAATATTTCTCCATTTTCGATTGTTGCTAACTTGAAGATGGATTTAAGTTTTTCAATACTTATCTTTTCTGTGTCATTGAAATATTTTTTATATAGGAATCTTAATTCATCGATAATTGAAATCGAATTAATCATAGCGTTATCGGTTCCCAAACCCACAGTGTTATTCAATTCCATTAAATCTTCGAAAGGAGGTAAACCCACCTCTGTTTTATAATTACTTCTAGGACAAATAATTATTGGAACACCTTCTTCTGAAATCAATTTTAAATCATCTCTTAAAGGATTAGTAACGTGTACAAGATAATTAGGTTTTAAAGATAATGCTCTTTCTATCTCAGTTTTATTAAAATTTTTAATTGATTTTCTTTGACTTTCCAGACTTTCTCCAGCATGTATTCCAAAAGAAACATTGTGTCTAGTTATAATGTCTTTAAAAACCGAAAGCTGTTCTTTTGAATAATCATTTACTCCGCTTATTCCTAGGCCATCAACATAATTAAGTAAATCAAGAATTTCATCTCCGTTGACTTTTGTTGGTCTACCATATATCAATACATCACTGGCTACGGAATTCTTAGCTCTTAAGAGGGTTTTAGCGCCTTCAACCCCCCCTTCTCTAAAATCACAAAAGTGCGTGACCCCTTTGTTAAAACCTTCCTTAAGCGCTTCCTTGAACCCAGATAACTTTTCTTTAAAGCTAAGGTTTTTTAATTCATTTTCCTTTAAGCCACCAGGACCAACTAGTTCAGCTAAAGAATAATTCTTTGGATCAACATCTATGTAATAATCTCCTAGATGAGTATGGCCGTTTATGAAGGAAGGTAAAATAAATCCCTCACAGAAACTTTTTTTGGGTGGCTCTCCCTTTCCAATCTCTTTAATTAAACCATTTTCTAAGCCGATATATCCATTTTCAATCAGATATTTTTCTCTAAAGATTTTTCCTTTAATATATTTCATATAACTAAACCCACCAACCTAGGAATCGAATTGATTTTTTTTATTTCTTAAATAGGGCCTAAAGTTAATCATCACTTATTCAAACTCTTTCTAGATAAAAGAGCGAAATCCAAGATTCATGATTCATGAGACAAAGGAGTATAGTTTCTATTATTTAAATTCAATTTAGATCACATATTTATCCAATAAAGTTAATTTCCCTGAAAATAAAAGAAATAACTGATATATATGTCAAAGGAAGGATCCGGGTTAACTTCATCTGCTGGCTTAATGAGGTATTTTGAAGAAGAGGAAGAGGGAACTCCTAAGATTTCGCCAAAATCAATAATATTTTTTGGTGTAATAATAGGCGTCATAGTCCTAGGTCTAAATGTTTACTATGGCCTTTGGCCATAATTGCTACCCCCAATTTTTTCAACACATCTTTTAGCTAAATCAAGTCCCTTCTCAGCTCTATTTTCTAAGCTCTCATTTTTTATATAGGATATTAAGTAACCAGCTGCAAAAGCATCTCCTGCACCAGTTGTATCAACTACTTCAGCTTTTTTAGCTTCTTTTTTTATGGTTTTTGTCTCATTTGCAACTAAACATCCTTCTTTTCCTAATGTAACAGCAATATCCTTAGTTCCACAATTAATTATTTTTTTAATTCCCTTTTTTAGATTATTTTCTTTTGTTAATTCCCTTAACTCACTTTTATTTAAAAACAAAATATCTGTATTACATAAAATGTCTTTAAGTTCATTGAAATCATTTTTCCGACAAAGCAAACCGGGTGAATAACTAAAAACGTTTTTATATGTTGTTAATTCTTTTTGTACAGATAATAATTGTTTAGATAAAAAAGAACTTGTATGTATTAAATCTGTTTCTTTTAAAAAAACAAATGGTATTTCCTTTTTTTCTAGACACGAACCAGCACCACCAAAGGTATATAATGTCCTCTCATTTTCTGTGTCTATTAGGCTTATAGCAGTTCCAGTAGATTTATTTTCTTTTTTTATTACATTTTCGATATCGAT
>CAYPLQ010000070.1:3061-3450 GCA_964411605.1 uncultured archaeon
AATATCTTTTAGTTCTATTTCTTCTCCTTTTTTAGCTAATCTATTGGTTTTTGCTATGATATCCCAATTTATTGCTCCAAAACCAGTTATTTTATCCAAGTTTTGCTGCTTCCCCTCTAACATTTTTTCTAAAGTAATTATGTCTTTTTATTATCTCTTTTAGTTGCTTTTCACTTTTATTTGGTATGTAACTAATGATTGGGCTTTCCTCGTGCCCTCCAAACAGTTTTTGCTTAAAAGCTACTGGAACATTTTTTATGTCCTCATCAATTTTTTGTTGATTAGTTTCCCATTCTTTAACTATTTCTTCTGTTTTTTCTGATAAAATAAGCGGTTTTAAGATTCTAATATCTGACGAACCTGCTCCATACTTAGCATGAGGTATAGCA
>CAYPLQ010000070.1:3460-5253 GCA_964411605.1 uncultured archaeon
GGTCTGACTCCTGCTGCCGAGACTGCTGCTGAAAAAATTAATATGAAAAAAATAAGTACTAAAAATACAGTGATTTTTTTCAACATTTTATAGTCAGTTATACTATCTCCTATAACAACCAACTCTGATAGATTCTCTTTTTCTTTCTCTGCTATTTCTTTCATTGCTTTAACTTTTCTACTCCCACCTCTTACATTTATTTTTTCTAGAGGATTACCCCACCCTTTCTGAGGTAGTTTAGTAAAAAAGAAAGTATCTAAATAATCTATTAGTTCATCAGAAAATTCTAATTCTAAGATTTTTTCCTTTGCTTCCCTAATAAAGTTTATTAGTTCTTCATTAGTTTTTCTTTTCAATTTATTTAAGTTTAAATTAGTTGCATAGGTCTTTCCTTTTTCAACACCTAATTTTTTGGCAATTCTATATGCATGTTGTTTATAACTAGTAGATATGATATACGGAGTGTAATCATTATTTTTTAGTTCCTGAATTAACTTACCTGCACCTTTTACGATTTTCGCTTTTTCTGAGACTTTAATTATGTCTTTTTCTTTCACACCCTCAGAAATTAGGAATGGAGCAATTAAAGCTAATGTATCACCTGGTTCATGGTTTTTTTTATCTTCTTTAGCTAGAAGATCATCATATCGACTTATTTTTTCAAATAATTTTTTGCCATTTTCTATTTCTCCAGCAACTTCGTATGCATTGTCTTGAGGAGATAAAGGCCCTTCCAAATCAAAACAAACAGTTTTCATTATAGATATCCTTTTTTGATTAATAATTCTGCATTTAAGATAGAGGCGCCTGCGGCTCCTCGAACAGTGTTGTGGCCTAGAATCGTTAACTTAAATTCACTTCTTCCTCCACGTATTCTTCCAACTGAAACACTCATTCCATTTCCTTTATCTCGATCTAATCTTGGTTGAGGTCTATCGCTTTTTTTATTTACGAAGATAGGTTTTTTTGGTGCAGAAGGTAAATCAAGTTCTTGTGGTTCTCCAACAAAATTCTCGCAAACCCCCTCTATTTCACTTGGAGAAACCTCTTCGTTTATTTCAATCCAAACACTTTCCATGTGGCCATCGGTTACAGGTATTCTATTACATTGAGCACTAACATCCATGGACGAGAAACTGAGTTCTCCATTATTTTTTAATGAACCAAATAATTTCTTTGATTCCTTCTCCATTTTTTCTTCTTCACCACTAATGTAAGGAATAGCATTATCGATGATTCCCATTGAAGGAACACCATTGTACCCGGCTCCACTCACCGCCTGCAAAGTAACTGCTTTAACTCCAGAAACACCGAAATTGTCTCTAATAGGTTTTAAAGGAAGAGTTAGAATTATTGTAGAACAATTAGGGTTGGTCACCAAAAAACCATCCCATCCACGTTTTTCTTGTTGCTCCTCTATTAATTCCAAGTGACTAGGATTGACTTCAGGAATAACTAGTGGAACATCTTTATCCATTCTATGTGAAGAAGCATTACTAGCGATTGCATAACCAGATTCAGCGAAATCAATTTCTACTTCATCAGCAATATCAGACGGTAAGGCACTGAAAGCTATATCTCCTTTAACCCCTGGTTCTGTTCTTTTAACCTCCATATCTTTCACAGAGGAAGGAATTTCTTCGTTTAAAACCCAATTAACTGCCTCTGAATATTTCTTCCCTGCACTTCTTTCAGATGCAGTCAATGCTGTTAAATTGAACCAGGGATGTTCTGAGAGAAATTTAACAAATCTCTGGCCCACCATCCCGGTTGCACCTAAAACAACTGCATTT
>CAYPLQ010000070.1:5263-7013 GCA_964411605.1 uncultured archaeon
ATAGAAACAGCATCAACGGGACAAACCGAAATACATGAGTTACATTCAACACATTCTTCTTGGTCAACCTTTGCTACATCTTCCACAACAATCGCGTCAACTGAACAACTATCAGAACAATTTCCACAACCTATACATTCATCTTGATCAATTACGGCTGGCATAATATAACACCCTTATAATCGGTATAAATTAATTTGCCCAATAAATTAATCTTCTGACATCTTGCCTTTATAGTCTTTAGTTAAAATTTCAACTATTTTTTTGGACCTAACATCACCGATGCCTTCAATTTTTTTGAGATCTCTTTTTTCTGCATTAAAAACATCTCTAACCGAACCAAAATGACTTAATAATGTCCTTGCTGTTTTTGGTCCAACCATTGGAAGGGAAGAAACTATGTATTCTTGTTTTTCATCAACAGTTTTTCTCGATTTTTTAGCATGGAACCGTGTTCTTTTCTCTTTTTCCTCTTGCTCTCTTTTAGCAATAGAATATAAATAATCAGCAGTTTCTTTTGGGTTTTCAGTATCAATTATAGGGATTCTATAATCTATTGAAATAGTTGAAATTGCTCCTCTAATAGCATTAGGATGAACTTGTCTTTTAGTAAATAACCCATCTCCTTCTATGATTAATAGGGGAGAACTAAAATTGTTGTTTAGGTCATTTAATTGATCAAATAAAGTTCTTTCGCCTCTATCGACTATGGAGGAAAGGAAATCTTTAGTTGTTTTTCTTTCCACACATACGTTACTTGATAAAACAAAATCACCTACTTCAAGTTGTTGAATTTCAACTTCGATGTCATAATTATCCAATTCTTCAATAACACCAGAATTCAGTTCTCTGTGATCTGCAATTATTTTGATTTTATTATTTTCTTCTTTAACCTCTCCATAATCATTAATTTTCCTTTGCTGTATATTTAAGTCATTTAAGTCATCTTTCAATTCCTTTATTACTTTTTCCATTTTATCTTCACGTTTCTTGGATGCCCAAAAGACCCCCTCATCCTTTGTGTTTTTTGTCATTAAAACAGTTACTTTTCCTTCCCGAATTCGACCTGTTCTGCCTTTTCTTTGAATAGTTCTTATTTCTGAAGGTACAGGTTCATAAAAAATTACTGCATCGGTGGAAGGTATGTCTAATCCTTCCTCTGCAACTGAAGTTCCTACTAAAACATTATATGATCCGTCCTCAAATTCTTCAATGATTTGAACTTGTTCATTTTGAGTTAAGCCCTTATCCTCTTCCTTATTAGCTTGACCAACAAATCTAACAGCATTAACTTCACTTATTTCTTCATTTAGAACGGTTTTAATTTTTTCAGCTGTTTTACGAAAGTTAGTGAAAACAATTATTCGCGAATTCTGTTTCTCTTTTAATTGGTTCTTGATAACCTCTTTAACTTTATCTATTTTTGGATGACGCCCATTGAATTTTTTTAATCTATGTTTAGATTTTTTGAATTTAAGTTCTTCAGATAGCCGTTTTGCGGCTTTACTTCCTCCACTATTATTAGCTTCCGATAATATTTTTTCAATATAATCATAAGCGGCTTCCACTCCTTCAGTTTCCAATAAATCAATTAAATGCCGTAATTTAAATGCTTCAGCTTGGAAACTAAGTCCGCTATAAATTTTACCCGAAGGATTAGGCCCCTCTTTTTTTAGTTTTCCCTGTAATTTACTCTGAACATCCAGTAACTTGTTTTTAGAAACATTTTTACTAGCACTCTCACAATACC